>JAKSCN010000204.1 GCA_022360595.1 Chromatiales bacterium | reverse complement strand
GGTTGATCAGAATAGTCGACTGGTCACCGAGAAAGATATGTTGGGTAAGTATCAGCTGATCCAGTTTGGTTACACCTCCTGCCCGGATATCTGCCCCACATCCTTGCAAGTGATGTCCATAGCAT
Organism: Chromatiales bacterium; assembly: GCA_022360595.1. Taxonomy (GTDB): domain Bacteria; phylum Pseudomonadota; class Gammaproteobacteria; order Chromatiales; family Chromatiaceae; genus BM503. The sequence continues at coordinate 7,578 of JAKSCN010000204.1, read as the reverse complement.
TGGAGCGTTTGGGTAAAGAGAAGGCTTCTTTAATTCAACCCTATTTCGTATCTATCGATCCCGAGCGTGATACAGTTGAATTGATGAAAGAGTATGTCCGCTATTTTGATAGCAATCTCATTGGCTTGACCGGTTCGGCCAGCATGATTAAACGGGTTGCTGAGCAGTACCGGGTAAACTATGAGAAGGTGTTTGAAGAGGGGCGTGATCCCAAGCTCTATTTGATGGATCATACCGCGAGCCTCTTTTTGATAGCGCCGGACGGTACGTTCATCACTAAATTTGCCTATGGCATTAGCGCCGATCAGGTGGTTGAAAAGCTGAATGGGTATCTGCCGCAAGTACAGTAGTTGTTGGGTGAAGTACCTTTTTGAACTGGGCTGAATTGATCAGCATTGGAACCTCTTTTGGAATAAGGTTCTGAGGTATAGTGTAGGTATGACGAAACAGCGTATCGCACAAAAGAGGCCCTTTGCCCTGAAACTGATCGTACTGGTGTTTATGGTGCTACCACTGGCCGGTTTCTATTTTCGTCTGCCGCCACCACTATTGTTGTTGGTCTTTGGGTTATCGGAGGCGACAGCTTTTGGCCTTTATCATTACAACCGATACGCTTATTGGCTGGCGACTATTGTAATGAGTCTGGCGCTGGCCATTGGTTTAACGGTAGTGATTGTCACACTGTCGCTCTCTCACCCGGAGGGTTATCTCGAGGCGCTGCTCTCTTTGCTGCTGCTCGGCATACTCCTCTCCGCACTTCTCTATCTGCTGAGAAGAGAGAGTCGCATGCATTTTCTGGGAACCTCTGATTAGTGTTAACAGGCCCTAGTGCCCTGTCCCGCAAGTGTCAGGTTAAAAGCCGGCAAGCCAGATCATTCCTGGCAAGGTGATCACCGCAGCGAGTATCTGAACGGTGATCAGATTGGCCATCAGTGGGGCGTCACCACCCATCTGGCGGGCCAAGACATAAGCAGTGGAGGCCGTAGGTACTGCGCCGGCAATCACGGCCACGGTTCTCCCTATACCTTCGATATCAAATAACCAGGCACCGAGAAACATAAAAAGTGGCATGCCGAGAAGACGGATGGCAGAGCCGAAACCGACCAAGACTTTGTGATCACGGATCATTCCCAGATGCAGCCCTGCACCAACTGCCAATAGCCCCAGCCCCAGCGCACCGCCACCTAAAATATCGAAGACTGAATAGAAGGGGACTGGCAGACCAATACCACTGAGATTCAGAAAGGCGCCGATTGCACAGGCTAGAATAAATGGGTTGGCTATCAGCTTTTTGACCACATCGAGTCCACTCACCTCTTTATCGGTCAGCAGTGCCAGGAGAGATACATTGATAATATTGAGTGGAGGAATAATCACCGCCATGGTGATCGCCATGTAGGCAACCCCTTCGTCGCCATACAGAAAACCGACGATTGAGAGAGCAATAAAGCCGTGCCAGCGGGTAGCTCCTTGAAATAAGCTGGTGTACTGCTGCGGCGTTACTGAAAAGCCATTTTTCAGTATGGGATACAACACCAGCATGAGCAGACTCATTGCACCAATGGCAAACAGAATGACACTCGAAAAGAGCAGAACTTCACCCGTTCCGATCTTGGCGGTAGCGAGGGTTTTGACCAGCAGTGTGGGAAACAGCACAAAATAGCAGAGGTTTTCAAAGCCGCGCCACGTCTCGTCCGAAAAGAGACTGAGGCGCTTTAGCCAGAAGCCCAGCAGAATGGTTAAAATGACGGGAATCAGTGAATAAAAAACCGATAACATAGCGCCTCTTCGGAATTAGTGCTTATTGTTCAACAGCGGTATTGGGGAGCTACGGTTGTCAGAGAAGTGAGGGACAGACAAACCCTAGGCCAGCCTATTAAGCATACAACAAGGCTGAGTAGTGCGATAGTATAGCTCGATGTCGACACCCACTTCGCTTGTTACCGCCACGATCATTGCCAGCCTGGTTGCCATTGGCGCACTCTCTACGGATATGTATCTGCCGGCTTTTCCGACACTGGCAGAGGCTTTTTCTGCGGATGTTGGAGAGGTGCAAGGCACGCTGAGTATCTATCTCATCGGCTTCGCGCTGTCCCAACTGGTGCTTGGGCCGTTGTCTGATCACTTTGGCCGTAAGCCAGTACTGTTGGCCGGGCTTGGGTTGTTTGCCTTGAGTAGTATTGCAATCACCTTTTCCAGTTCCATTGAGATGTTGACGATGCTACGTTTTCTGCAGGCGCTCGGTGGCAGTGCCGGATCCGTGTTGGGGCGCGCCATGGTGCGTGATATCTATGGCCCCTTGGAATCGGCGCGCGTGCTCTCTTATATCAGTACCGCCATGGCGCTTGCGCCTGCGGTTGCGCCTATCTTGGGTGGTTATCTGCTGCTTTGGTTCGGCTGGCAGGCTAGTTTTCTGTTTCTTGCGGTCTATGCCCTCCTAGGTGCCGGTCTGCTCCATTACCGTATTCCCGAAACCGCCCCGGCCAGCAACACCAGTCACCTCTCTTTGGCAAAATTGAATGGTGATTTTTGGTTGCTGTTGAAGCACCCAACGTGGCGTTGGTATACGCTGATCTGCAGTTTTATTTTTGCGGGGCTGTTCGCTTTTCTCTCGGGTTCCCCTTTTGTGGTGATCGACTATCTTGGTTATAGCGAACAGGAGTACGGTTTTCTATTTACCTTTGTGGTTGCCGGTTTTATGACCGGCACCTTGATCGGTGGACGCACTGTCAGAAGTGTCGGGGTGGAGCGGTTGATTGGGGTCGGCATTATATTGGCTGTGGTTGGGGGTGTGGTGATGGCCGCGCTGGGAATTGGGCGTGTTGACCATATTGTGGCGATTATTCTGCCGCATATGTGTTACATGGTCGGGGTAGGGATCGTAATGCCCCAGACGATGGCCGCTGCGCTGGCGCCCTTTCCAGAAATTGCCGGTACCTCCTCGGCGCTATTGGGCTTTTTCCAAATGGCCTTTGCAGCCTTGGTGGGGGTTGGCGTTGGCCATTTTCATGATGGCACCCCTGTGGTGATGACGGTGACCATCGGCTTGATGGCGCTGTTGGGACTTTTTAGTTATCTGATGTTGCAGAGACAAGGTGGCCGGGATACTCATGGTGACGCCGTGGCGTCACCATGAGCGGCCTGCACTATCGATCTGCGGTGTACTCCTGCTTGTGACTGTTGTAGCTCTCGACCATCTGGTCGACTTGCACTTGGTCGTAGGGCTTGAGGCCACGCAAGGACATGTATTTGATCCCTTTGCCGATGGTTCGCCCATTTGAGTTTATATCGAACTCCAGGCGCACATCGCCTTTTTTACCCTTTACCTCCAAGTGTCCTGCTGTGTATGTCAGCATGGGTGCGGTGACTTGAGTGATATGGTCAATTTCGATCTCCATGCTGTCGTAGATAGCGATGGGGCGCTGGGGATTGATCATCACCTGGTTATCGGCCATGAGCGGCACCAGCAGGTCGGGAAAGTTGTGGCCGGAGAAGGCGACATAGGCGCGTGAAAACTGCTCAATGATCTGCTGATCTTTGAGGCCGGAGCCACTGTGCTCAACGGTGAGATAGGTTTTGTCGTCGGCGTCGATGATGGCAGTGGCACCGGGTTCAGGCTCTTGAAAACGGAGCCTGAGGTTGGCGCTAATCATGCCGGTGAAGGCGAAGCGCATCTTTTCTGACAGGCCGTAGCGGGATAAGGCTAGCGAAAACAGCAGGTCACCGGGGACACAGAATAGTTTGTTATCCGGGTCATGCAGCGGATTGAAGTCGTCAGCAATCTCTTTGGCAAATCGGCTTCCTTGCTGTTTGGTGAAATAGATGGTGTCGCCTTCCTTGCAGTGATAAGCGTCTAAAAAGTGTGTCATGGTCTATTGAAGTAGTGGTTGATGAGCCAGAAGCTCTTATGAGAACAGGCGGCCCAGCCAGGACTTGCGAGTCGATTTTGTGCTCGATGATATCGATAGTTTGGCTTTGGGGCTATCGGTTCTGAAGATCTTCATACTCTGGTTACAGATCTGGTTGTAGAGTGCCCGGGACTCTTTCAGCATGGCGTCCTGGTCGCGTACGAAGTAGTCGGTGGTGCTGGTGTTGAAGGCGTCCACAATGTGCTGAAAGCCTTTGAATGTTTCGGCGATCACGAACTGGACCGATTTGTTTTCCAGAAAACCCAGCTCGTCAATCATTTCCCGGAGCGACAGCTCGTGATTGTTGTGTCCTCCCATCAGCCCCGCCAGCTTGTGTTTTAACGCTTCATTAAAGCGCTGAAACTGATTGCTCTTCTCCTCTGAAGAGGTGGAGAGATTGCGCTCCACAATATTTTTGAGCTGGGCGATATTATCGTATAGATGGTAAGTGGTGAGGCTGGAGATGTGATTTCTCATAATGGAAAAATCGACACTCTTTCCAAACTGTGCCAGATAGTCGGTATTGGAGAAGATGATGGAGTAGATCTTGATCCAATCAGTGAGCTGGGAAGGGGAGATAACGGTGGAGACTCCCAGCGCCGAGCGCTCGATATCGACAAAGGAGTGCTTGGCAGCCGACTCTTTCTGCCGTTCGGAGATCGGGAAGGTGTCCTTCAGGCAGTGGAGTTTATCCATTGCTACTTGAATCTTTTCCGGGTCGGCATGCTCGGAGATCTCTTTGGAGATGGCAAGCTTGTCGAGATACTCCCCAATAAAGGCCAGCTCACTCTGAATAATGATATGGCGCAGGCGCATCTGCTCTTCAGCGCAGTGGTACTCCTCAATAAAGGTGTCCACCAGTTTCTGTGAGATTGCCGCAATATCTTTGTTGATTTGGGTGAGCAGGCTTTGAAGTACTTTCCACTCTTTGGGCGAGAACGAAGCGTCGCCTGAGTAGGTGAGAATTTCTGACATCTCGGTCCAAAAGCGTGCCAGCTCCTGTTCCGGGAGCAACGTCTGCTTTTTTAGGAATTGATAGAGCCGGTTGATCGCAATCTGCAGTTCCACCTGCTGATATATCTTTGGCTCCTGGCCACTGACATTGTACTGTTTGAAGCGCAGTAGTGCTGTTTTCCTGACAGCCGGTTCAATGGGCCCGCTCAAGCCTTCATCGATGGGTTTGCTAACCGCTGTAATGGCTAAAAAATAGGGTTTTGCCGACAGATATTTATAGTCCGAGCGCAGTTGGGTATGGAGGTCATTCAACAGTTCACTCAGCCTGTTGGCATTGCGCAGTGGAAAGTGGCTGGCCGACTGCAGTACTTGCAGCACACTGCGACGCCCCTTTTCCAGACGAATCAACTCATGCTTGTAGTTGGTCACCAAGGTTTCGGTGAGCTTGCGGTTACTCTCTACATGGTGTTCTGAGCGAATATTGGCAATGAAATCGCTGGGTATCTGGGTTTCGATGTAGATTTCACTCACTTGCGCGTTGAATTTCTCGCGAAAGTGGTCGGCTATGTCGTAGAAGGTAGCGTCGATGCTGAGACGTCGATTTTCTTGGATATCGGTTTCGACCTCATTCAACAGGGCGCGAATGAGGGGTTCTATTTTACCGGATGAGGGGTCGAGCTTTTCCTGTTTGACCAGCTTATGGTAGAGGGGCGGGAAATGCTCGGAGTTTTTGAATTCACTAACCAGCTTGATGATGTTCAGTACATCCCTTTTCAGATAGCTGGATCGTAATGCTGTAGTGAATTGAGTGGCATCCATGGTGTCTGGCGAAGATCTTTATCTCACAATCGATTTTTACACCTCATATTGTCACTGCCAGATAGCTGTAGACTGCTGAGGATAGGCCCTGATTGAATTCTATTATATTTATAATTCCATAGGGAACCTCCGATCAATCGGGGCGGTATGCTCTGCGGCCAAATCACCGGCTTTGGCGTTGGGAAACCGGCCAATGGCCACCCCGGCTTTCTGCCTTGAATTCGATGATTTTTATGTTCAGATCATTTTGCCCGGAATGCACCGGGGACTCCCTCTATTCTGATTGTTTGGAAATGGCCGGCTCTTTAGGCCTGCTTCCTTAATATCGTAGTCGTTATCGGGAGATCGACAACAGATAATTGGTTTATTGTATTGCCGGTCTTATATCGCGATCTAACGACCACGCTCTAACAGTACTTTACACCATGTGCAGGGGGTGAATGCAATAGTGTGTATAGCTGCGAATAAATAGAGGTTTTGGGTAGTACAAAAATCTGTGTAACAGGTCCCAATGTAATCGTTGTCGCCAATGGCCATTTTTTGCCCAGCGAGGCAGTTGGTAATTTTCCTTAATAATTAACTGGTAATTCACTGAATGTTAAGGGGGCTTCGCCTGATTGTTCTGCCGAAACAGCTCAAGGGTAATTCGATAAAGATATTAAAGCTAGCTGTAGAGCTGGACGATAGGGCAGTTAAGGGAGTTAGCAAATGACAGGATAGATGGAACACATCCCCCTCGAATTGAACAAGCAGCAAAAAATGGACATGGAGCTGAATCGCTTGCTCTATGAGGGACTACCATTTGCCGCGATGATCTCGATGGCCAACGCTGGCATCCTGGTAGGCGTGCATTGGGGACAGCAAAATCATGCCGTGTTGCTGATTTGGTTTTCGCTGCTTGCGCTGGTCATGCTGGGCCGCTTATCACTTGTCTGGCGTTACAAGCGTTCGGTCTTGCTGGCCAGTGATATCCAGAGCTGGCGCCAGCGGTTTGTGATCGGCACCGGACTGGCGGGATTGGTTTGGAGTGGCGCCGCATTTGCTGTATTTGCCGAGGATTCACTGTTCCACCAGGAGTTTTTGGCCATCATGCTGGTTGGCATGGCCGCCGGTTCAACCGCCTCCCTGGCGCCTGATTTCAAATCCCATTCACTTTTTGTGCTGTTGGTGCTGACGCCACTGGGAATGCGCTTTCTGGCATTTGAAAATTTTGTCGGTCATGCGGTAGGTGGGCTGGTCTTTTTCTCCATAGTGCTGTTGATGGTCAATACACACCGGTTTCGCCAGCTGCTGTTTCGCGATATACGCTCAACCCTGGAGGCCCAGGAGAGTGAGAGGAACCTCAAAAAGGCCAATGTCCTGCTGCAGGAGAGTGAAGAGAAGTATCGCCGTCTGTTTGAGAAATCAGAAGATGGAATGTGGATCATTGTGCGCAACAAATTTGTGGTGGCCAATGACGCGGTTGTGAGAATGCTCGGCTACTCCTCCAAGAAGGAGCTGGCCAATACCCACCCAGGTGATCTGTCGCCTATCTATCAGGCGGATAACCGGCTATCCCGTGAGAAATCGGAAGAGATGATGGCGAATGCCATGAAATGGGGTTATCACCGGTTTGAATGGTTGCATATGAAGCGCAATGGCGAGGTGTTTCCCGTTGATGTGTCGCTGACCAAAATACCCTTGGGGGGTGATGAAGCACTGTTCTGCATCTGGCGTGATATCTCCAAGCAGAAAAGGACTGAGGCTGAGCTTCTCAACGCACGCAACCAGGCGGAAGCGGCGAATCAGGCCAAGGGTGAGTTTCTGGCCACCATGAGCCACGAGATCCGCACCCCGATGAACGGCATTCTCGGCATGCTGCGGATCGTCGGCGACAGCTCGCTTACCGACGAGCAGC
>JAKSCN010000537.1 GCA_022360595.1 Chromatiales bacterium | reverse complement strand
TTATCCGTTCTGTTCAGCCCACTTCTCGGGGGTAAACGTCTTGATCGATAAGGCATGCAACTCATCACTCTCGAGTTGGGTTTTTACCGTCTCTTTCACCATGCGGTGCTGCTGAATAAGGGTCTTGCCTTCAAAATCGGCGCAGATCACCTGCGCTTCGAAGTGGCGGCCATCACCGCTCACATGAACTTCACTACCGGGCAGCCCCGCTTCGATCAACTGTTTAACTGCATCGTTTTCCATAATCTCCTCCACTAAGTCTGGTTATTCAAAATATCTGAGACGGGATTAACCTGACGCCCCGGCCCGGTTTATTATCAAAGCTCGCGCGTCGCCAGGAACTCAATATCCGGCCAGCGCTCTTCGGTCAGACTCAAGTTCACCCGGGTCGGTGCCAGATAGACCAACTGATCATCGCCGTCCATGGCCAGGTTCTCATGGGCCTTGACCTTAAATTTCTCCAGCATCTTGGGATCGTCACACTTCACCCAACGGGCAGTGGCAACACCTACCGCCTCAACAATCGCCTCGACCCCATATTCGGTTTTCAGGCGCTCTGCCGCCACATCGAACTGCAGCACACCGACAGCACCTAAAATCATGTCATTGTTGCGCAGCGGCCGGAACACCTGAGTGGCCCCCTCCTCGCAGAGCTGCAACACCCCTTTCTGCAACGCCTTCATACGCAGCGGGTCTTTCAGCACCACGCGGCGGAACAGTTCGGGGGCAAAGTAAGGAATACCCTCGTACTTCAGCTCTTCCCCTTCGGTGAAGGTGTCACCAATCTGCATGGTGCCGTGGTTGTGCAGCCCGATGATATCACCCGGCCAAGCCTCTTCGACGTGTTTGCGCTCATCCGCCTGGAAGGTGATGGCGTTACTCACCTGCACAGTTTTACCGATACGCACATGGCGCATCTTCATCCCTTTTTTGTAGGAGCCCGAGCAGACTCGGAGAAAAGCGATGCGGTCACGGTGAGCCGGGTCCATGTTTGCCTGGATCTTGAACACAAAGCCTGAGAACTTCTTCTCTGACGGTTCGACATTGCGCTGCTGAGTATCACGCGCTATTGGGCCCGGGGCATACTCAACAAAGGCGTCCAATAGCTCTTTAACACCGAAATTATTGATGGCTGAACCAAAAAATACTGGTGTCAGCTCACCCCGGCGATAAGCGTCGAGATCCAGCTCATGGCTGGCGCCGATCACTAGTTCGATCTCCTCGCGCAGCTCATCAGCCTGGTCGCCGATCACCTCATCAAGGCGCGGGTTATCCAACCCTTCAATAATCTCTCCCTCCTGGATCTTGCCGCCGTGGGTAGCGGAGAAGAGGTGGGTCTTATGGGTGCGCAGGTCGTAGACCCCTTTGAAGCGTTTCCCCATGCCGATAGGCCAGGTTACCGGCGCGCATTTGATTTTAAGCACCTCTTCCACCTCATCGAGGATCTCCATCGCATCGCGACCTTCCCGGTCGAGCTTGTTGACGAAGGTGAGAATGGGCGTGGTGCGCAGGCGGCACACCTCCATCAGCTTAATGGTGCGATCCTCAACACCTTTGGCGACATCGATCACCATCAGCGCTGAATCGACTGCGGTCAGAGTACGGTAGGTATCTTCCGAGAAATCCTCATGGCCGGGGGTATCGAGCAGATTGACAATCGCATCCTGATGGGGAAACTGCATGACCGACGAGGTGACCGAGATACCACGCTGCTTCTCCATCTCCATCCAGTCCGAGGTGGCATGCCGCGCCGCTTTGCGGCCTTTGACCGTACCGGCCATCTGGATAGCGCCGCCAAACAACAGCAGTTTCTCTGTGAGGGTGGTTTTACCCGCATCGGGATGCGAAATAATGGCGAAGGTGCGCCGACGATTCAATTGCTCAAGCAGTTCGGACATCAGGGATTCAACTAGTCGGGGGAAAAGCGGGGATTATACAGCCCGAAGCATTTATTTTCAGCCCAAGGCGGGAGGCCCTAGCACATCGCCAAAGCCAGCACGATGGCATCCTCACGGCCATTGCCCGCCGGATAGTAGCCACGCCGCACCCCTACCTCATTGAAGCCGCAGGATTGATAGAGCTGGATAGCCGCCTGATTAGAGGCGCGCACCTCCAACAGCACGGTATCAACACTCTGTTTACCGGCCAAACCGAGCATCCGGTTGAGCAGGCGCCGCCCCAGCCCCTTGCCCTGATGTTCAGGCGCAATGCAAATGTTGAGGATATGCGCCTCACCCGCCGCTATCGACATTACACAGAAGCCGATGACCTGAGTATCCAGGGTGTAAACCCAACTCTGATAGCCCACCCGCAGACAGTCGCTAAATATCCCCTTGGTCCAGGGAAACGGATAAGCGCGACTCTCTACCGCCATCACCGCATCCAGGTCATCCCGATTCATGGGACGTATCTTCAGCAGCGGATCTTTCAGCAACGCGCTCATGGCTTAACGAAACCCATCCGCTTCCAGCTCGACCAGCAGAAAACGCAACTCATCGACAAACAGATTCAGACCGCCCTCGGGGCTGCCCAAGTGGCCATTCTCGAGCCGATAACGGAGTGCGGCCACCATCGTCTCCTCCGGCTCCCACTGGCCGACCATGCCATCGCTGGAGTCATGACTGGCGTTCACCTCGTACAGGCGATCCCCTTTTTTGAACAATACAAAAGCCTCACCACAGAAGGCATCGCTGCTATAAGAGGCGAGCAAGATTTCAACATCTCCCAGATCCCGCCGGGTGATTGCGAACCGCTCAATCAGTACCCGGGCATCCTTTCCCTGCCAATCATTCAGAAACAGTCCGCTCTCATGCATAACACTCCATCCTGCTATATCGAAGCTCTGTTAAATATCAAAATCGGCCCAAATCGGACAGTGATCCGACGGCTTCTCCATCGCCCGGATATCGTAGGCGATACCGGCATCCACACACTTCGCGGCAAGCGGCTGCGTGGCAAGAATCAGATCGATTCGCAGCCCACGACGCGGCTCTCGCTCAAAGCCACGACTGCGGTAATCAAACCAGCTAAAACGGTCATCAACATCAGCATGCTGCTGCCTAAAAGTATCGGTCAATCCCCAGGCGGTGAGCCGCTCCATCCACTCACGCTCCTCCGGCAAAAAACTGCATTTGCCTGTGCGCAGCCAGCGCTTGGCGTTATCCGGACCAATGCCGATATCGGCATCCTGAGGCGCGATATTCATATCACCAATCACCAGCAGGTTATCACCAGGGGTGAAATGGACCTCCAGGTAGTCCATCAGATCGGCGTAGAAC
>JAKSCN010000404.1 GCA_022360595.1 Chromatiales bacterium | reverse complement strand
GCGGCCAGATTCTCGGGCCCACCTACGACTACACGCACCGCCTGCTGGATTTCCGGCTTGCCGGCGAGGGCGGGTCGGGCGACGCCGCGGCCCCGGCGGAACGGGCGGAGGCGCCGGCCGGGGAGCCGATGCCCCGCGTCGCGGACCTGCTGGGCCATGAAGGCCTGATCGAGGAGGAAGCCGCCCCCGACGCCGGGGAGGCCCCGCCGACGGACATCACAAGGGAGCCGCTCAGATTCCCCGCCGGGCGCGATGCACGGCTCCAGACACTGGCCCGCGGCGACGAAGGCTTCCTGCTTGCGCTCGGCTATTCGAGCCAGCGCGGCTTCTCGAACAACCACCCCTTCGCCGGGGAAATCCGCTACGGGACGGTCGCGGTGGAGATCGTGCCGGAGGAGCTCGGCTTCGCCGTCGAGATCGGCGAAATCGAAGTGACCGAAGTGCAGATGGTCAACCAGTTCAGGGGCAGCGCCGAAGCGCCGCCGCAATTCACGCGGGGATACGGGCTCGTCTTCGGCCATCAGGAGCGCAAGGCCATGTCGATGGCGCTGGTGGACCGCGCGCTCCGCGCGGCCGAGCTTGACGAGGCGTCGGTTTCACCGGCGCAGGACGAGGAGTTCGTCCTCTATCACAGCGACAATGTCGAGGCGTCGGGTTTCGTGCAGCATCTGAAGCTCCCCCACTATGTCGACTTCCAGTCGGAATTGGAGCTGGTCAGGCGTCTGCGCGAAGAGGCCGAAAAGGTAAAGGCGGGCGGGGAGATTTCAGCATGAGTGAGCAGCACGAGGCGATGGAAGGGTACAACTTTGCCTATCTCGATGAACAGACCAAACGGATGATTCGCCGCGCCATCTTAAAGGCGGTGGCGATACCCGGTTATCAGGTCCCCTTTGGCGGCCGTGAGATGCCACTGCCTTATGGCTGGGGTACTGGGGGTATTCAGATTACTGCTGCCGTGATCGGTCACGACGATGTCCTGAAGGTGATCGACCAGGGGGCGGACGATACGACCAACGCGGTCAATATCCGGCGCTTCTTCTCGCGCACCGCCGGTATGGCGACCACCACAAAAACTGTGGCGGCGAGCATTATCCAGACCCGTCACCGTATTCCGGAGCAGCCGCTGCGCGAAGATCAGGTACTGGTCTATCAAGTGCCTATTCCTGAGCCGCTGCGTTTCATGGAGCCGCGCGAGGTTGAGACGCGCAAGATGCACGCCCTGCGTGAGTACGGCGTCATGCATGTCAAACTCTATGAAGATATCGCCCGTTTCGGCCATATCGCCACCACCTATAGCTACCCGGTGCTGGTGAATGATCGCTACGTGATGTCGCCCTCGCCGATCCCGAAGTTTGATAACCCCAAAATGGACATGATGCCCGCGCTGCAGCTCTTCGGGGCCGGGCGTGAGAAGCGCATCTACGCCATCCCCCCTTACACCAAAGTGAAGAGTCTCGATTTCGATGACTACCCCTTTGAGGTGCAGCAGTGGGAAGAGAACTGTGCCCTCTGTGGGGCGGACAACAGCTATCTCGATGAGGTGGTGCTGGATGACGAGGGCAACCGCATGTTTGTCTGCTCCGACAGTGATTACTGCGAAGAGCGCCGGGCGTTGGGAGAACATGGGGGATTCACTGGTGAGCAACCCGATCTGGAGGAGCAGAACCATGTCGCCTGAATTGGATCAATCGCAGCCGCTGCTCACCGTCAACGGCCTCTCCCACTACTACGGCAGCCAACTGGGTTGCAGCAACGTCGGTTTCGATCTCTATCCCGGTGAGGTGCTGGGCATCGTTGGTGAGTCGGGGTCGGGTAAAAGTACGCTGCTGAAGTGTCTGTCGGCCGTTCTGCCGCCGAGTGAAGGTGAGGTGATCTATCGCGACCGCACCGGCTTGCCGCACGATATCTACCAGATCTCAGAGTCGGCCCGTCGTATGTTGCGCCGTACCGATTGGGGTGTGGTGGAGCAGAATCCCCGTGATGGCCTGCGCCTGGGTGTCAGTGCCGGGGCCAATATCGGTGAGCGGATGATGGCGGTAGGGGCGCGTCACTACGGCGGTATTCGCAGTGAAGCGGAGAGCTGGCTGGATAAGGTTGAGATTGACCTGGGGCGTATCGATGACCTGCCTACCACTTTCTCCGGCGGTATGCAGCAGCGCTTGCAGATTGCCCGCAATCTTGTGACCCGGCCAAGGTTGATCTTTATGGATGAGCCGACCGGCGGTCTGGATGTTTCGGTACAGGCGCGACTGCTGGATCTGTTGCGTGGCCTGGTGGCCGAGCTGGGGCTGTCGGTGATCATCGTCACCCACGATCTGGCGGTTGCGCGGCTATTGTCGCACCGGCTGATGGTGATGCAGCGGGGCCAGGTGGTGGAGAGCGGCCTGACCGATCAGGTGCTGGATGACCCTCAGCACCCTTACACCCAGTTGCTGGTCTCCTCCGTGTTACTGCCTTGAGCGAGTGTGTCATCCATGATTAGTGTTGAGAACATTGATAAATCCTTCACGCTGCACACCCAGGGTGGTGTCTCCTACAGTGTGCTGGAAGGTGTCAGCTTCCGGGTCAAGCCTGGTGAGTGTCTGGTGCTGAACGGCCCATCCGGTGCCGGTAAAAGCACCTTGCTGCGCGCGCTGTATGCCAACTACAAAGTGGATCGTGGCCATATTCTGATCCGCCACAACGATCAGCAGATCGATATCACTGAGGCGGAGCCCCGCGCCATTCTGGCGATACGCCGCAGTACGGTCGGTTATGTCAGTCAGTTTCTGCGCACCATACCGCGTGTCTCAGCGCTGGATGTGGTGGCAGAGCCTCTACTCGGTCTCGGTGTCGAGCAGGATGTTGCCTATGAGCAGGCGTGCACCTTGCTGGAGCGTCTGCATATCCCTGAACGGCTGTTTCATCTGGCGCCCGCCACCTTCTCGGGTGGTGAGCAGCAGCGTATCAATATCGCCCGCGGTTTTCTGCCCGGCTATCCGGTCATGCTGTTGGATGAACCCACTGCCTCGCTCGACGCCCGCAATCGCCAGGTGGTGGTGGAGCTGATCGAAGAGGCGAAAGCGCGAGGCGCGGCTATTGTCGGCATCTTCCACGATGAAGAGGTGCGGGAGGCAGTAGCTACTGATTATCTGGAAATGACGGCACTGGAATCTGCAGCATGAAAAAACAGTTACTGCTTACCAACGCACGGGTAGTGCTCAAGGATGAGGTTATCCTCGGCACGGTGAAAGTAGAAGAGGGTGTAATTGCCGAGGTTGACCAGGGGGTGACCAGTGCCCTGGGTGTTGAGGATATGGAGGGGGATTTCCTTATTCCCGGCCTGATCGAGCTGCACACCGATAATCTGGAGAAGCATTTCACCCCGCGCCCGAAGGTGCGTTGGCCATCGATCCCGGCGGTCATTGCCCACGATGCCCAAGTGGCGGCATCCGGCATCACCACGGTGTTTGATGCCGTCGCGTTGGGTGATGTGAGTGATGGCAGCATGCGCCTTCAATACGTCAACGAGATGATTGAAGCGATCACCATGGCCCAGGAGGAGCATGCCACGCGTAGTGAGCACTTTATCCATCTGCGCTGTGAAGTGGCCTATGAGAAGGTGCTGGAGCTGTTTGATCCATTCAAAGAGCATTATCTGTTGCGTCTGGTCTCGGTGATGGACCACTCGCCGGGACAGCGCCAGTTTGCCAGCCTCGACAAGTATCGGGAGTATTATCAGGGTAAATACGGGCTGGATGACCGGGAGATCGAGGCGTTTATCGTTAAGCAGAAGGCGGCCAGTGAACAGTATAGCGCCGCTAACCGCGAAGAGATTGTCGATATCTGCCATGAGCACAAAATTCCGCTGGCCAGCCATGATGACGCGACCGTTGAGCATGTGGAAGAGTCGGTAGGCTACGGCATGTCTATTGCCGAGTTTCCCACCACTCATGAAGCGGCGGTGGAGGCGCGTAAGGGCGGTCTCAGCGTTCTGATGGGGGCGCCCAATCTGGTACGGGGCCGTTCGCACTCGGGGAATGTCTCGGCACGGGAGCTGGCCCAGGAGGGGCTGCTGGATGTGATCTCATCCGACTACTTTCCGACCAGTCTGTTGCAGGCGGCTTTCACACTGTTTCACGATACCGACAGCTTCACCTTGCCCGAGGCGGTGGCTACGGTATCTGCCAAACCCGCGAATGCGGTATCGTTGTCAGACCGTGGTGAGATCGCTGTCGGCAAGCGCGGTGATCTGGTGCGGGTGCATGAGTATCACCGTTTTCCGCTGGTGAAAGAGGTTTGGCGTCAGGGACGGCGTATTTACTAAGGCCTGTTAACAGGCCTTAAAAAGGGAGTGGGTAGAGTAGTTTATGAATACTGAGCGTTATGCGATCTATTATGCGCCACCACCGCGCTCGGCGCTGTGGAAGTATGGCTGCCGCTGGCTTGGCTGGGATGCTTACAGTGGTGAACGTATGCCGTTGCGTGTGCCGCGCGGGCTGGATGAGGCGGATTACCTGGCGATGGTGGAGACACCCCGTAAATACGGTTTTCACGCTACCTTGAAGGCGCCGTTTCATCTTCACCCCGATCGCTCGGTGGATGAGCTGGTTGAAGGGCTGGGACTGTTGGCCAGCAGCCATAAACAGATTGTGCTGCCTAAGTTGGTGCTTACTTCGCTGGACGGCTTCATGGCGCTGCGGCCTGAGGAGCCCAATAGTGAACTGGATAATCTGGCGGCAGACTGTGTGGTACAACTGGACCGTTTTCGAGCACCGCTATCGGAGGTGCAGATAGCGAAACGCCGCCAGTCTGATTTGACCGAAGAGCAGGATACCAATCTGCTGCGCTGGGGGTATCCCTATGTGCTGGATCAGTACCGTTTCCATATGACTCTGACCGGGCGGTTGCAGGAGAGTCAGCGGATGCAGGTGCAGTCGATTCTAAAACGTGAAATGGAGCCGCTGTTGAGTGAACCCCACACGATTGATTCTCTGACGCTGTTTCGACAAGCAGCCGAGGATCAGCCCTTTTACGCAATCATGCGTTTCTCCTTAGTACCGGTATCCCCAGATGAGAGCCTTGAAAGAGACAGCATCGCCAGCGCAAACTGAATCGGGTCGCCTGATCTATGTGATCGGTGCATCGGGGGCCGGCAAAGACAGCCTGCTCAGCTATGCCCGCTCAACGCTCTCCGGGGGCTATCTCTTCGCCTCGCGTTACATTACCCGGCCTGCTGATGCTGGAGGTGAAAACCACATCGCTCTGTCGATGGAAGAGTTCGAACACCGTGTGGAAGCGGGGTTATTCGCTCTCTGGTGGCGTAGTCATGATCGGGGTTATGGCATCGGGCTGGAGATCGATGTCTGGCTCAAGCGTGGTATGACGGTGATTATCAATGGCTCACGCGCCTATCTTTCGGAAGCGTTGCGGCGATACCCTAAATTACAGCCGCTGCTGATCGAGGTTGAGTCCGATATCCTGCGGCAGCGCCTCCAGCAACGCGGGCGTGAGAGTGAAGAAGAGATCGAAAAGAGGGTGGAGCGGGCGATTCAGTTTGCCACGCTCGATCACCCCGCACTCAGCCGCATCAGCAATAACCGTACTCTGGAAGAGGCCGGCGAAAAGCTGCTGCGGTTTATCCAGGGTTAGCTGGGCTCTTTATCTGGGTGCTGGGGGTTACCGAACTTTCCGCATGGCCCACTAGCGTTGGCTGGCCTTTCTATTTCGACCTTCCCAGATCAGGTAGATCTCATCCGACCAGTGGGACTGAATCCAGGCCAGCAGGTTGTCGATCTCCTTGTCCGAAAGCGTATTCCCGAAAGCGGGCATATAGCCGCCCAGCGGTATACCGCCGGTCTTAATGGTGCGGCGCAGACTGGCCAGCGGATGGTGCCAAGTATGGGCTGTGCCATTCAAGGGTGGTGGTGGGTACTTGCCATTTGGCAGGGGTTCCCGCCAATTGGCTGTGCCTGAGGCGTCGGGCTGGTGGCAGACTGCGCAGTGGGCCTGAAACAGCGGCCCGCCTTGGGTGACCATCTCCTGGGTATACCAGCGTTGGGGGCTGCTGGGGGCAGGTGTGGAGTTGTGCGAATTGCCCTCAGTGTATGCCGGTGATTTATTATCACAGCCTGCCAGCCCCAACAGGCTGACAAGCAGCAGTGGGAAAAAATGATTGACCATTGCTTATAATCCAAAATGTTATCTGAAGTTGCGCCCCTAATGAGTAGGGCGGTTTGGGTTTGGTCAGATAACCTGAGTAGGCGGTCGAAAATGGCTGCCAATCAAGGGCGGCGGTAAATGGTATCTCTGCTCTTCCCAATTGAAGGTGAGCGGCTTATTACTGAATTGAATGTCACTAATTTGCAGTAGCGGAACAGTGCCTGCGCACTGAAATTGGCACAGGCTGGTGATGGTGTGACAGCTGGTTGGCTGTTCACAATTCGAGCCTGTGTGAATGTCGCCAATGTCCCCTCTGATGGGGTGATGATCTGTCGGCGCTATTATCGTGCTGGGCTTTGCTGTATTTCCGGCCGCCAGCGCGCCCACTAGAGGTGTACCCCCCCAACTCAACGCCAGTAGACTGGTCAAAAGTATCT
>JAKSCN010000294.1 GCA_022360595.1 Chromatiales bacterium | reverse complement strand
GGCAAGCCGATGTGGGGAACCTGGTGGGTTTGGGATGCCCGGTTGACGTCCGAGCTTATTCTGTTGTTCCTCTATTTGGGATTCATTGCCCTGCAGGGGGCGATTGATGATCCGCGCCGTTCGGATCGCGCTGGCGCTTTGCTGGTGCTGGTGGGCGTGGTCAATATTCCTATCATTCACTATTCAGTAAAGTGGTGGAACACTCTGCATCAGGGTGCTTCGGTCAGTGTCACCGAAGGCTCCAGCATGAGTTCGATTATGCTCTGGACCATGTTGATCATGGCATTGGGATTCTGGGCCTACACCATCGCCGTGGCGATGGGGCGGGTAC
Source organism: Chromatiales bacterium (assembly GCA_022360595.1). Taxonomy (GTDB): domain Bacteria; phylum Pseudomonadota; class Gammaproteobacteria; order Chromatiales; family Chromatiaceae; genus BM503. The sequence goes on along the minus strand of JAKSCN010000294.1, from coordinate 5,532 downwards.
GCTGCATTATCTTGGAGCGTGAACGTGATACCACTTGGGTGAGCCAGTTGGCGGAGGTACGCCGATGAGTATCGGTGAGTTTTTTGATATGGGCGGTTACGCCCTCTATGTGTGGAGTTCGTTTGGGGTTACAGCGCTGCTGATGGTGATTGAGCCGGTTCTGCTGCGTGGCCGCAGACAGGCGATCAAGCAACGTATCGCCCGTATTGTTCGGATGAACGCTGAGGAGAAAGCATGAAAGCGAGACATAAACGCCTGGGATTTGTAGTAGCTGGTTTAGTGGGTCTCGGCCTGGCCACCTGGCTGGTGGTAAACGCTTTGGATAACAACCTCTCCTACTTCTTTTCACCTACTGAGGTGAAGCAGAATAAAGCGCCGGCGGAGCATATCTTTCGCCTCGGCGGTCTGGTTGAGGCGGGTAGTTTGGAGCGAGGTAAAGAGCTGACTATTCGCTTCAACGTGACCGATAACGCCTACCGTATTCCCGTCGCCTATACTGGGATTTTGCCCGATCTGTTTGCCGAAGGGCAGGGTGTGATCGCTCAAGGCAAGATGGGGACGAACGGTGTCTTTATCGCCAGTGAAGTATTGGCCAAACACGATGAGAATTACATGCCACCTGAGGTGGCGGACGCGTTGGAGCAATCCCATAACGCGGCTACCGGAGCCAATTAATGATACCTGAGCTTGGACATATTGCGTTGATTCTAGCGCTCTGCATGGCGCTGGTTCAGTCGATTATTCCGCTGGTTGGCGCACATAAGGGGATCGCCTCATGGGTGGCTGTGGCGAAGCCTGCCGCCCAGGCCAATCTGCTGTTTATGGTGATCGCCTACGGCTGTCTTACCTACTCTTTTCTGGTGCACGACTTTTCGGTCTCGTACGTTGCCCACAACTCGAATACCGCACTGCCTACCCTCTACCTGATCTCCGGTGTGTGGGGCGCTCATGAGGGGTCGCTGCTGTTCTGGGCTTTAACGCTGTCGCTCTGGACCGGAGCTGTAACGGTATTCAGCCGCAGTGTGCCTGATGTCATGGTCGCTCGGGTTGTGGGGGTGATGGGGCTGGTCACAGTCGGCTTCCTGCTATTCATGTTGCTGACCTCCAATCCATTTGAGCGGTTGATCAATGTGCCGGCAGAGGGGCGCGAGCTGAATCCGCTGCTGCAAGATCCCGGTTTGGCGATTCATCCGCCGATGCTTTATATGGGCTATGTTGGTTTCTCGGTCGCTTTCGCCTTTGCGATTGCGGCCATGTTGGGTGGTCGTCTGGATGCCGCCTGGGCACGCTGGTCGCGCCCCTGGACCAATGTGGCGTGGGTGTTCCTGACACTGGGTATCGCTCTGGGTAGCTGGTGGGCTTACTACGAGCTTGGCTGGGGCGGCTGGTGGTTCTGGGATCCGGTGGAGAACGCCTCGTTCATGCCTTGGATTGTGGGTACCGCGTTAATGCACTCGCTGGCGGTAACCGAGAAGCGTGGCGCATTTAAGGCCTGGACCGTGTTGCTGGCAATCTTCGCCTTCTCATTGAGTCTATTGGGCACTTTCCTGGTGCGCTCCGGCGTACTCACCTCGGTACACGCCTTCGCGACCGATCCGTCGCGCGGTGTCTTTATTTTGATCTTCCTGGGTACCGTGATTGGTGGCTCGTTGCTGCTCTACTCGTGGCGTGCCGCGCAGATCAAGAGCACGGTGAAGTTCGATATAGTTTCCCGTGAGACAGGGTTACTGCTAAATAATGTTATTTTGGTCGTGACCGCTTGTAGTGTACTGCTTGGTACGCTCTATCCGTTGATTCTTGATGCGTTGGGCGCCGGTAAGATTTCGGTCGGTCCTCCCTACTTCAACAGCGTATTTGTACCGCTCACGGTACCGTTGGCTTTCCTGGTCGGTATTGGTGCATTGATGCGCTGGAAACAGGATGACGGGCAGAAGCTGTTCAAGCGTTTGATCCCTCATTTCGTGATCAGTGTTGCGCTGGGGTTGATTGCTCCCGCCGTGTTTGCGCCGACCTACTCTCTAGGTGCGGCACTGGGTGTCGGTTTGGCTACCTGGATTATCTTGACGAGTACCCAGTGGCTGCTCGATCGCAATACCGCGGGTCGTGGTCTGTTGCAGACTATACGGAATACACCACGCGGTGGCTGGGGGATGCTGTTTGGGCATGCCGGTATCGCCATCTTTATTATTGGTGTCTCCCTCACCTCTATCTACAGTGTCGAGAAAGATGTGCGTTTAGAGCCGGGACAGGACTACGAGTTGGGTGGCTATGTGTTCCACTTTCAAGGGGTTGAGAACTTCCGTGGTCCCAACTACGTCGGCGCCAAAGGTACTATCAATATCTCCAAAGATGGTGAGCACGTGGTGACAGTGAGTCCGGAGAAGCGTAACTACTCGACCGGTATGCCGATGACCGAGGCGGGTATCGATGCCGGGCTGACCCGCGATCTGTTTGTCGCGCTGGGTGAGCCGTTGGGTGATGACGGTGCTTGGGCGGTACGCCTCTACCACAAGCCGTTTGTCCGCTGGATCTGGTTAGGTTGTATCTTTATGTCGTTGGGCGGCCTGCTGGCAGCCAGTGATCGCCGTTATTTCAAGCTGGCGCGTAAGACACGTCTGGCCGAGAATGAATCGACAGTGGGGGCTGCATGAAAGCGCGTTTTCTGATTCCGCTGGTAATCTTTCTAGTGCTGGTGGTTTTTCTGGCGATTGGATTGACCAGGGATCCCCGCGATGTGCCCTCGGTGCTGATCAACAAAGAGGCGCCCGTTATTTCACTGCCTTCGCTCTATGATGAGAGTCAGATCGTTTCATCGGAAACCATGAAGGGCCGGGTTTGGTTGGTCAACGTTTGGGGAACCTGGTGCCCTGAGTGTTGGCGTGAGCATGATTTTCTCATGTATCTGAAGAATGAAGGTGTGCCGATTGTTGGTATCGATTGGCGTGATGATTCGGACGATGCCAAGAAGATGCTGGCGCAGCAGGGCAATCCGTTCATCGCCGTGGGTATAGACCCGGAGAGTAAGGCGGTGATGGACTGGGGTGTCTATGGCGCGCCAGAGACTTTCCTGATCGACAAAAAGGGCTTTATTCGCTGGAAGCATACCGGTGGCCTGAATGCCGAGCTGTGGCGGAATGAGTTGAAGCCTTTGATGGCTCAGTTGGAGGCTGAATGATGAGACGGCTGTTGTTATCGCTGTTGCTGTGTCTGCCGCTACTGGCCAACGCTACAATTGAAGCGTATCAGTTTGATGATCCTGTCAAAGAGGCACGTTATAAAAAACTGATCGAAGAGCTGCGCTGTCTGGTCTGCCAAAATCAGAATCTGGCCGACTCGAATGCGGAGCTGGCCCAGGACATGCGGAGCCTCACTTACGATATGGTGAAGCGTGGGGCAAGCGAAGAGGAGGTGGTCACCTATATGGTCGATCGCTATGGCGACTTCGTGATGTATCGTCCGCCACTGAGAAGCTCAACCTACCTGCTGTGGGCCGGGCCGTTCATCATTCTGGTCTCGGCGGTGGTGGTGTTGATTAACATCATTCGTCGTAAGAGCCGAGAAGCGGTGCCCGAAATCTCCGCCGATGATATTGCGAAAGCGGAGCAGCTTCTCAACCAGAATAAAGACGACCAACAGACCAAAGATTCAGATAAATGACCATTTTTATAATTCTCGCGGCGGTGCTGGTACTGCTTGCATTGGTGCTGCTCGCCCCCCCGCTACTGCGTTTACGCACCCCCTTGGCGCTGGATCGTAATCAACAGAACGTTGTGATTGCCCAGGAGCGTCTTTCTGAGCTGGAGACCGATCTCAACAACGGCGTACTGAATCAGTCTGAGTTCGAGCAGGCCAAGCTTGAATTGGAGCAGGCGCTGCTGCTGGATATTAGTGGCGGTGATGATACCGACAAGGAGACGCCGGAGACGCCCCAGCAGCACGGCCGTCTCGCCTTGGGGTCGTTGGCGGTTCTCGTGCCTGCCTTGACTGTGGGGCTATATCTCTACTTGGGTGAGCCCCAGATGATCGGTTTTGATCCTCAGCAGCAGGCTAGCCATGCTCAGAACGCAGGGCATGGTGGTGAAGAGTTGCCGCCAGTCGAGGAGATGATCGAATCCCTGGTCTCTCACTTAAAAGAGCAGCCTGAAGATGCAGAGGGCTGGTTCCTGCTGGGCCGCACTTACATGGTGATGAAGGACTATCCGAAAGCGGTAACCGCTTTTGATACCGCCTATAAATTGGTTGGTGATATTCCCTCGGCCATGCTCTCCCTGGCCGATGCGATGGCGATGGCCAACAACGGCGATATGACCGGGCGTCCGGCCGAGTTGATTCGCAAGGCGGTAACAGTCGCACCGCAGGATCCCACGGCACTCTGGCTGGCGGGTATGGTTGAACGTCAGTCCGGTAACCTGGAAGCGGCGTTGACTCATTTCGAGGCTCTGAAACCTCTGCTTGCGGGAGAGCCGGAGTCGGTTGCAAAAGTTAATGGTTTTATCACCGATATCCAGCGACAGTTGGGGCAGGCGGAGCCCGTGCAGTCAACATCTGCTGAGGCCGTAGTTACTGCGATCAAGGTTAAGGTGAGCCTCGCTTCTGAGTTGCAGGCCCAGGTGAAGCCGGAGCAGTTGGTTTTCGTATATGCCAAGGCGCTACAAGGGCCTCCGATGCCGCTGGCTGCGGCCAAGCTTCAGGTGAAAGATCTGCCGGTGGAAGTGACTCTGGATGACAGTAGCGCCATGATGCCGCAGATGAAGCTTTCCAATTTTGATCAGGTGATTGTTGGTGCGCGTGTCTCAATGAGTGGTGACCCGATTGCCAAGTCCGGCGACTTTAATGGCGAGATCTCTCCGGTAATGGTGCAAACCAATGCCGCGGTTGATGTGGTGATCAATAGCACCGTGCAGTAAGTCGACTGCGCAATCCAAAATAGAAAAGGCCTTCAGATGAAGGCCTTTTCTGTTTGCGAGAGTAGTTTTTTGTGGGAGTGGCTGGCAGCTATTCGGATAGGGCCGCGTTTTGGGCTGCCATGATGGTTTCAATACCTTGCTGAGCCAATGTCAGCATTGATTGAAGTTCGTCCATTACGAAGGCGTGGCCCTCGGCCGTGCCTTGTACCTCGATAAAAGCGCCTTTGTTGTTCATTACCACGTTCATGTCAGTTTCGGCGTTGGAGTCTTCGGCGTAGTCGAGGTCGAGAACCGGTGTGCCGTCAAAAATCCCAACGGAGATCGAAGCGATCTGCTCTTGGAGCGGATTTTCCTTTAAAGCCCCTCTCTTCTGCAGGCTGCCGATCGCGTCTACCAAAGCCACATAGGCACCAGAGATGGAGGCAGTGCGCGTGCCGCCATCGGCTTGAATAACGTCGCAGTCCAGGGTGATGGTGTTTTCACCCAATTTGGTCAGATCCACGGCTGCACGCAGTGAGCGCCCGATCAGGCGCTGTATCTCCAAGGTGCGGCCACCCTGTTTGCCTCGGCTCGCTTCACGGCCCATGCGTTCTCCGGTGGAACGGGGCAACATGCCATACTCGGC
>JAKSCN010000427.1 GCA_022360595.1 Chromatiales bacterium | reverse complement strand
TGGGGTTCGGTCTCGTCATTGAGGTGTTCTGTGCAGCCATTGTAGGTGGCATTGGTCACCCCTATGGTGCGATGCTCGGTGCCGCGCTGGTGGGATTTGCCGAGAATGTGGGGCTGGCTATTAACTGGGCGCCGCTGTTCAACGCGTTGGGGATCGAGGCCGGCACCCATAGCTACATCCCCACCGGCTACAAGGCTGCGATTCCGTTCAGTATCTTGATCCTTACGCTGCTGCTGCGCCCGCGAGGGATTCTGGGGGCTAGACGGTGACTGAGTTCCTTATCTATCTGATCACGATCGCCGGCATCTGGGGCATTTTAAGTCTGAGTTTGAACTTCCAGTATGGACTGACCGGCCTGCTCAATCTCGGCCATGTCGGCTTCTTCATGCTCGGGGCTTACACCTCGACGATTCTCGTCGTCTTAGCTGGTCTGCCGATCATCGTTGGCATGGTTGCAGCCGTTGCCGCCGCAGCGCTGTTAGGTATGTTAATGGCGTTACCGACGGCCAACTTGCAGCAGGATTACTGGGCGATCAGCACCTTGGCGGCTGCGGAGATCATCCGCATCATATTCCTTAACACGCCCCTTGGTGGTCCCTATGTCGGTGAGGCGTTTGGCGTCAGTGGCATACCCAGACCGTTGCGCGAACTCTTTACCAGTGAGGGCTACAACCTTTTCTACATGTGGCTGGTGTTGACCTGCCTGGTGCTTTGCTACCTTCTTGTGGTTTGGCTTAGCCATATGCCGTTTGGGCGCACGCTGAAGGCTATACGTGAAGGTGACGATATTCCGCTGGCTCTGGGCAAGCGGGTGAGCAGTTTCCGCATCCGCGCCATGATGGTCGGTGGTGCCCTCGGCGGATTCGCCGGGGCGCTGTTCGCCCACTACAACGCCTATATTGCACCGGAGTACTTCCTACCGCTGGAGACATTTATCGTCTGGGCCATGGTGATACTCGGCGGAGCGGGAAACTTCCTGGGTTCTCTGGTGGGTACTTTCATCATCCAGGCTATCTACAACTCCACCCGCTTTCTGGCCGGCTGGGTGGATATTGAGGCATCGGTGTTGGGTCCTCTGCGCATGATCTTCATCAGTGTGTTGATTATTGCGGTAATCATCTACATGCCCAAAGGCCTGCTGCCGGAGAGACGGCGCCGTTATGACCACAGACCTACTGCTAAGCGTTAAGGGTGTTCACAAGCATTTTGGCGGACTGAAGGCGCTCGACGGCGTGTCGCTTGAGGTCTCAGCAGGCTCAATCTACGGTCTGATCGGGCCCAATGGCTCGGGTAAGACTACGTTGTTCAACGTCATCACCGGCTTTATCGCCAGAGACCTCGGTGAGATTGTGTTTCAAGGGCAATCCCTGAAAGGTCTGTCCCCCGACCGTATCGCCCGCCTTGGGCTTTGCCGCACCTTCCAGGCGAACATCTGTCCTGGGCGCATGACCGTGATGGAGAACATGCTGCTCGCCCCCCAACGACAGCTTGGTGAGAGCATTCTGAACACCCTGCGCCGTTTTCGGCAGGTGCGCCGGCAGGAGAAGGAGAACCTGCAACGGGCACGGTACCTGCTGGAGCTGGTTAAGCTCGGCGACAAGGCGGACAGCTACGCCGCGCATCTCTCCGGCGGGCAGAAAAAACTGCTCTCCCTGGGCCAGGCACTCATGGTCGAACCGCGGCTGATACTGCTTGATGAACCGGTAGCAGGTGTCAACCCTAAGCTCATCGAGGAGATCCTCGAGGTGATCCGTCGTCTCCGGGCGGAGGGGCAGAATTTCCTGATCGTGGAGCACAACATGCGTGTCATTCGCGAAGTATGCGACCTGGTCTCCGTACTCGATGCGGGGCAGGTTATCGCCCAAGGACCGGCCGTGGAGACACTGAAGCGCGATGACGTGCTGCGCGCCTATCTGGCACCGCGCGGCGGCGTGAGTGAAGAGGCGAGGGCTGCTACCTGATTGACGGACCGGTACCACTGAAAGAGGCGCAATATGGCACTAATCAACGTCGACAATATGCACACAGGCTATGATGGCACCGAGGTGTTGCACGGTGTCAGCTTACAGGTCGACGATCGCGAGGTGGTCACCATCATCGGACCCAATGGCGCCGGGAAAAGCACACTGCTCAAGGCGATCATGGGCTATCTGACACCCTACAGTGGAGATATTCACTTTGACGGTGAGGAGATTACGCCACTGCGCCCCGACCAGCGGGTCAGCCAGGGAATCGCCTATGTGCCGCAACTTGAAAATGTGTTTCCCTCGTTAACGGTTGAGGAGAATCTCATAATGGGCGGTTATCTGCTCCCGCGCGGGCAGGTGAAAGGCAAGATCAACGAGCTCTATGCACGCTTCCCCCGCCTGGCGGAACGCAAGCGGCAACGTGTGCGCACCATGAGTGGCGGTGAGCGGCAAATGCTCGCACTCGCCCGCGCCCTCATGACCGAACCGCGTCTGCTGCTGCTTGATGAACCCTCGGCGGCACTCTCTCCGCGCATGGCCGGCGAGGTGTTCGAAAAGGTCGTCGAGATCAATGAGCAGGGCAAGGCTGTCATCATTGTTGAGCAGGAGGCTCAGCGCTCGCTGGAGGTCTCGCACCGCTGCTATGTTCTGGTCGATGGGTGTAACGCCTTCGAAGACCTGGCAGAAAAAGTGCTTCACAACGAAAAGATTCGTGAAGCCTACCTCGGCGCCTCTGAAACGGACTGATACGATCCACAAAAAACGGTCTAAATTTAAAATGTATCCATTCGGATACGCCGTATATGTTGGGCTCTTCGCCAAGCGGAGAAAGTTTGCAGGTCCTTGACAAGGAAGACCACCTCTTTACCCAACCTATCAATAACCCCCTGATGTTCTTGTAGGATGGGCAAAGTGGTGCGAGCCCATCAAAACCGTGATGTGAGAGTAGATGGCATTTCCTGATGCCAATTCACTGACGGGTGTAATCGGATAAGTCAACATCAGAGGAGGATGAGCGATGAGAGAGTTTAAATCGATACTTCGCTTTATCTTGGGAGCGGTTATGCTAAGCGTGGCGACCCTGACGCTTGCGGCAGGACATGCGGTCAAGGCCAAGATTGGGCTGTTCACGCCACTGACAGGCGCGAGTGCGATCGTAGGGCTTGATATGCAACGAGGCGCTCAGCTCGCCATTGAACGGGTCAATGCGGGTTACAAGGTCCCGCTCAAGGATGGCAAAAGCCGCTCCATCGGACCAGGGTTGATGGGTAGCCCGGTGGAGTTGATTATCGAAGATGACGAATCGCGTGCGGCCGCGGCCATGGATGCGGTCCGTAAGCTGGTAAGCGTTAACAACGTCGCCGTCGTCATCGGCGAGTACTCAAGTGGCCGGACCATGCCGACCGGGCAGTGGACCAATGAAAACAAGGTGGTGCACATCTCTATCGGCGCCAACTCCCCGAAATTACGTGATATCGGCCCCTACTTCTTTAGCACCATCGGGCTGGCTTCGCTCCAGGGGCCACAACTGGTAAAACTTGCCAAGAGTGAAGTTGGGGCGAAAAAAATTGCCACCTTTTTCCCCAACAACCCCTACGGTGTAGGTGTTGAGATAGCCACTTGCGAAGCTGCGCCGCAAATGGGTCTGGAGTGTGTTGCCAAAGTTCGTTATGAAGAGCAGAAGACCGACTACCGGCCTGAGCTGCGGCAACTTACCGCCCCTGATCCCGATGCAGTGATCTTCTTCGCCTACGGGGCTGAAGCCGCGTTAGTACTGCGGCAAGCCTACGAAATGGGACTCAAAGCGGCGGAAAAGTGGATCGGTACAGAGGTTTCGAACTGGGGCCATGAAGTCACCGAAACACCAGTGATCGCCGAGGGGATCAGAGGGATCGAACATAGCGTTGGTGGCGACTTCTATGACAAGGGGTACGCGCAAGCCTATCAAAAGAGATTCGGCGAACCACCGCTGACAGTCTTTGGGGCTTACGGCTACGACTCGGCAATGCTGGCGGCACTGGCTATTCAAAAAGCCGGCTCAACCGATTCCGACGCCATCCGGAAGGCATTGTTTGAAGTCTCCAAGACATTTCATGGATTCACCGGTGATACATCCGTGGATAAGGACGGCATGCAAGTAAGCGAAGCTTACGGCACCTTTATTTTCAAAGATGGTGCTTTACGTCCCTATTCACCGAAAATGTAACCAGCAATCGACAGGGCTTTGGAGCAGCATCCTAAAGCACTCGATGATCTGTTGATCAAATAGAGGGAAAATATCACTACTGCCCAATAACCCCCTCTCCCCACCTGGGAGAGGGTTGGGGTGAGGGGGATTTAAATTTTACTCACCCGGGCTCTTTTACACCTGAAAAGGTAGAGGGAAAGTCATATTTTAGCTTTTCATATCTCAAACCAATGCAGTTTGTTTAAGACCTGCATATACAAAGATGTCATAGGCAGTTTCATCAAAATTTATCAGGCAGCAATGATCTATTACCAATCTGCTAGGGCCTGTTGACACTAATTTGATCATCACTGCCAAAGCCATTTTATTGTCCAGCAAGGCAGAAGGAGCGCTGTGTAGTGAGTCTACATAAGCGACTGATAACGCAGCTGAGCGAAAAAATGGCCTTGGCTCAACAGTGACGATCAAATTAGTGTCAACAGGCCCTAGCTTCCTTTCAGTTGCTAGATTTAGCGAATCCCTACTATGCTTTTTTAGAAAGTGCTCAGGTTAGTGGGTATAAATAAGTAAATTATTA
>JAKSCN010000628.1 GCA_022360595.1 Chromatiales bacterium | reverse complement strand
GAGAACCAGAATAAAACCCAGCAATATCTGGCGCGGGTGTTTTAGGTTTTTACGCAGGACCAGCAGTTGAAAACCGAGCAGAATACCGGCAATCGGCAATACATCGCGGATAGTGGCGATCAGTGTGTCGAAGAATGAGATTAATCCGTCCATTACAGCAACATCCCATAGCCCATCACGAAAATCATTGGTGTCAGCGATGCAAAGGCGATCAGGCCAAAACCATCGGTCATCGGGTTGCGGCCGCGGATACTGGTGGCCAGACCAACCCCCAGAGCGGTCACCAGCGGTACGGTGATGGTTGAGGTGGTGACACCGCCAGAGTCATAGGCGATGCCGATGATCTCGGGTGGTGCGAACATGGTCATGACCACCACACCGACATAGCCCCCCATGATCAGGTACTGAACCGGCCAGCCTTTAATGATGCGCAGTACGCCAACAACGATCGCCAGACCGACAGAGAGGGCAACGGTGAAGCGCAAGCCGTTGGCGTAGTCACTTTTGGCCGCTTCATTGTCTTGGATCATGCCGCCGGCAGAAGCGACGTTGGCGGCTTCGTTCGAGACCGCAATCAGTGCGGGTTCCGCCACTGTGGTACCGAATCCCAGCGCGAAAGCGAAGGTCAGCAACCAAGTGACACTCCCTTTGCTGGCAAAGTCGTAGGCCATGGATTCGCCGATTGGGAACAGACCGATTTTCAATCCGTGTACAAAAAGTGTTAAACCTATTATCACCATGAGGGTGCCGGTGAGCAGGCTGAACAGGTCGGGAATGGGTTGTTGCAGCACGACCAACTGAAAGAATGCAATCACCAGCACTATGGGTGCAAGGTCGCGAATGCTGTCTTTCAGGGAACTCCAGAGATGTTTTAGTAGTTGTTGCATATGGGTCAGAGACAATACACGAGCGGCAGTTCGTTGTTAATAGCCTTCCTAAGTATGGTTTTTTGTTAACAGGCCCCAAGCCGCCACCCTGCGGTTTAGGCGAAATGCCGCAGTACCTACCTGGTTATCGAACCAGATCACGTTTTCTTAAGACAATTTTGTTACCCTGGATGAAGTGTGAAAATGGTCACAACGGATAGCGTTATCGATTACTAGATTCTAGAGTGTGGATAGCCCATCCCTGAACAAATGGGCTTAATTGCAAGGCGATACAAAACGATGGCATTAAATAACATAATTTCGTTCGGCAACGCCAAGCCAGTGGAACTCAAGGAAGAGTATAGCTATGCGGTTCAGTCGTGCCGTCAGATTATTCTGACAACCCTCCCCAAGTTGATGGACGCTCTGTTTGAGAAGGTGGATGACTCTCTATACAGTATGGCGGATAAGGCCAGTACCAACACCTTGCAAACTTCTTACTTTGAAGCGATGCGCGAACTGCGCCTGGTGCGTGAGAATATCGAGGATCGCTTCAACACCGGCGTGATAGAGCGCTATGAGCAGTTCTGGCGGGAAGGCCCCAGTTGCAATCTCGCGGACGAGGAGTTGTTCTCCTTTACCGAAGATGATTTCTCCCTGGTTGAGCATGAAGAGCTGGAGGAGTCTCTGGCGATCAGCAATATGATCTCCAAGGGGCAGGGGATGTTCTATCGCGAACTCTTTGCCCTTGAGCAGCGCTTCAGCCATATGCTGAGTGGCGCCGAGGTGGATGAAGAGGCAAATCCCATCTCTCCAAAGGTCATTGCCCACAGTTTTCGCGACGCTTTTGCGTCAGTGGGGATCGACCTTCCGGTTAAGCTGCTGATCTATAAACTGTTTGAGAAACAGGTGATTGCACGACTGGGTACCATGTATGGTCAGATCAATGGATTTCTAGTCAATGCTGGAATTATGCCCCGAGTGCAAGGGCAAGCCAGACGCCGACCCAACTCATCGGCGCCAGGTCAGGATACGAGCAGTGATTACGACCAATTAGACGATGATGGTTACCAGGATCAGGAGTATCAAGGTGATGCCGATGCACAGGCGGAGCTGTTTGGTACGCTGCAGAATCTATTGAATATCCGCCGAGGTGGAGAGGCCAATCTCGGCTATTCAGCTATGATGCCGGTTTATGATCCGGGCCAGGTGCTTAGCGCTTTGACCTCACTTCAGCATACCCATGGGTTGGATCAATCAATAGATGTGGGCGCGACGCTATATGATATCCGCACTGGATTGGCGACCACGCTCAGAGAAATTCAGGCTGAGAATGAAGAACGGCGCATTGACCAGAACGACCAGGACGCCATTGATGTAATCGCCATGCTGTTTGAGTTCATCCTTGAGGATAGAAATCTGCATGAGGCGATGCGTGCGGAGCTGGCCTGTCTGCAGATTCCAATGCTCAAGGTGGCTATTCTTGATAAGCGCTTTTTCAGCAATAAGGCACATCCTGCCCGGCGTCTGCTCAACAGCTTGGCGCAGGCCGCGGTAGGCTGGAGTGAAGCGGATGGTCGGGGTGAAGAGACTGTTTATGGTCGCATCAGCCGGATTGTGCGTCGGGTTGTCGATGAGTTCGAGAATGATCTGAGTCTGTTTGAGGAACTCAACGAAGAGTTCAATAGCTATGTTGTTAAAGAGAGCAAGGGGGCGGAAGTCGCCGAGAGCCGCGCCACTCAGGTCACCCAGGGCAAAGAGCAGTTGAGTCAGGCCAAGAAACAGGTGCGTGAGGAGATCAACCTGCGCTTGGTTAAACATCGCCACATTCCCGCGTTGGTGCGCTCTTTTCTGAATGAAGGCTGGAAGGATGTGTTGCTGTTGATTGCGCTAAAGCAGGGGGTCGATTCACCCGAGTGGCAAAGCACGCTTGCGCTGGCTGACGACCTTATATGGAGTGTCCAGCCAAAGAGCGGTCATGAAGAACGCCAGAAGTTGCTGAAACTGATACCGCTGCTGTTGAAAGGGATACGCAGAGGGCTGAACGATATCTCGTATAATCAGCACCAGATGACAGGGCTGTTCAAGGAGTTGCAGAGTTACCATGTGAGGTGCTTGCGCGGTCTTGATCCTGAACCAGGCGCGGAAGAACAACCCGAAACCCAGGTTGAAGCTGAGGAAGAGGCTGTCGTCTCAAAAGTCACTGTGCCGGAGATGGTCGATAAGTACGATGAACTGGCAGGCGGTATAGAGATCGGTACCTGGTTTGAGATGCCGTTGAAGGATCAAAAACAGGCGCGGGCCAAGCTCTCCTGGCGCAGCAATGTTACCGGTACCTGTCTGTTTGTTAACCGCAAAGGTATGAAGGTCGCTGAGATGACCCAGGACGGTCTGGCTAAATTGCTGCGTGAAGGTAAAGCGATTGTTATTGAGCAAACGGGTAAGCCTCTGATGGATCGGGCGCTCGATGCCATGTTGGACGCACTCCACAACACGGGAGATGAGGCTTCCCCTCAGGAAGCCGATTAACCCTTTCCACTTTTAGTGCTGCTTTCTGTTTTTGACCTTGTGGCAGGGAGCAGCCCAATCTTTTTTCCTGCTACTATTTATAGTGTGGTGATGTTTATGTATCACCAAAAAGCGGCAGCCGTAGCGTCCAGGGACGTCGATGTCTTACAATGCAGGCTCGGAAGTAAAAGTATGCATAACGAGGCCTCAAATGAGCGAAAAAATGACCGACTCCGGCTTGAAGTATGAAGACTTGGTGATGGGTGATGGTGAAACGGCGGCGGCTGGTCAGCGCGTCAAAGTTCACTATACCGGTTGGCTGACTGACGGCACCAAGTTTGACTCCAGTGTAGATCGTGATGATCCATTTATCTTTCCACTGGGTGGTGGCCGGGTCATTCGCGGCTGGGATGAGGGGGTGCAAGGTATGCAGGTGGGTGGCACCCGCAAACTGACCATTCCACCTCAGCTTGGCTACGGCGCTGCAGGGGCTGGTGGTGTGATTCCTCCCAATGCAACGTTGGTTTTCGAAGTCCAGTTGCTGGAGATCCTCTAAGTTGACCGCACAACTGCCTTCTGCCGAAGTAATTGCGGAGCAGGTGGCGAGCGCCCTGTGTGAAGATGTTGGAACCGGAGACCGAACAGCGGCGTTGATCCCCGAAGAGGATGTATCCACTGTACAAGTGGTCTGTCGGGAAGAGGCTGTGCTTTGCGGTACGGCCTGGTTTGATGAAGCCTTCAGGCAGCTCGATAGCACTATCCATATCGATTGGTCGGCGGCAGACGGTGACCGTGTTTCAGCGGGTCGGGTACTTTGCCAGTTTAGTGGTAAAACACGCGCCCTGTTGACGGGGGAGCGCACTGCATTGAACTATCTACAGACCCTCTCCGGTACGGCAACCCTGGCGCGTCGATATGCCCAGGCAGTGGAAGGTACCGGTGTGAAAGTGCTTGATACACGAAAGACAGTGCCTGGATTGCGTCTGCAGCAGAAGTATGCTGTTGCGTGTGGGGGATGTTATAACCACCGCATTGGCCTTTACGATGCAATCTTGATCAAAGAGAACCATATCCTGGCGGCCGGTTCTGTCGCAGCCGCGGTAAATACTGCGCTGACTTCTGCGTCGGGTATCGAGGTAGAGGTGGAAGTCGAGAGTCTGGATGAGCTGCAAGAGGCACTCCAGGCCGGTGCGCGGCGGATTTTGCTGGATAACTTTACCCTGGAGATGTTGCGCGATGCGGTCACCCTGAGTGACGGTGAGGCGCGTTTGGAGGCGTCGGGTAATATCACTCTGGAGACTATTCGCTCAATCGCCGAAACCGGAGTGAATGATATCTCTATCGGTGCTCTGACAAAGGATGTTACCGCAGTCGATCTCTCGATGCGTTTTGTCTGAGCAGGTCGCTGTTAAACCCGGTTCAAGCTTTGATATCGAGGAGGGAACCTATCATTTGATCGGCTGTCTTGAATGCTTGAACAGAGGCGGTGGCGTGTTGGCGGTTTTGGTGCAGCTCAACCATCGACCTGACCATATCCGTCGTGGGGATAGTGCCATTCGTTTGGCTCGCAGAGGCGATATCGGAGGCGTTTTTACGCATACTCTGCATGCCTCGTTGAATGCCCTGCAGTGCAATGTTGGATAGAGGTGTAATAGCCATAATGCCCAACTTAACCGCTTCTCTTACTACCAAGCATAGTAGGAAATTGATATTAGCCAACTATAATATGCCAAAAATGTGACTTTTTGCATTTGTTTGACGAATTGAATTCTGAATGCGCTACTGGATTCAGTGGAATACCGTTTCAACATAGCGAAATTACGAACAAACTTACTAGAAATTAAGGAAAACACATGAAATCACCATTTTTACGCAGTCTCTGTGCCCTTGCGGTAGTTGGAGCCACTTTTTCTGTTACCGCTGCAGAACTGCAGACTGTTGAGCAAAAATTCAGTTATGCGCTGGGAGTGCGTTATGCTCAGCAGTTCAAGAGCCAGGATGCTCCAATTGATGGCACAGCTTTTGGTGCCGCTCTCAATGATGTTTATGCGGGTAAAGATCTGCAACTGAGCCCTGAAGAGATGCAGAAGGCGATCACTGATGGCCGCGCCCTGATTGCTAAGGTCAAGCAGGAGCAGGCTGCCAAGAAATTGGAAGAGGGGCGTGCTTACCTGGCTGAAAATAAAAAGCAGGAAGGTGTTGTAGAGTTGCCTAGCGGCCTACAGTACCAAGTGATTGCAGAAGGTAGTGGCGAGAGTCCTACTGATAACTCTCAGGTAACCGTACACTACACGGGTACGCTGATGAGTGGTGCTGTGTTTGATAGTTCACACAAGCGCGGTGAGCCTGCCAGCTTCATGGTGACTGGTGTAATCCCGGGTTTTAGCGAAGCGTTGAAATTGATGAAACCTGGCGCCAAGTGGCGTGTGTTTATCCCTTCTGAACTGGGTTATGGTCCGCGTGGCGCCGGTAGCGCAATTGGTCCGAATGAGACGCTGATCTTTGAACTGGAGCTGATCTCTTTTAAAGAGATGCCGAAGCAAGAAGAGGAAAAACCTGCAGACGCCAAGCCTGCCAGCTAAACCTCGTCAGCTTAAACATAGTAAAGCTGATATACGAAAAAGAGCCCCTGGCCAGCTTTGACCAGGGGCTTTTTTATGCCTGCTACTCTTCCGTCTCTGTCGGTGGATAGACCAGTCGAATACCGGCAAACAGATAGTTCTGGGAAGGTGCGGCCCGGTTACGCAGGCTAATGCGCCGTAAGCTGCGCTGGGTGTGCATACTGGCGCCTCGCAGACAGAAGCGATCGTCACTGAAATCACCGGTGCGCTCCTGCTGATAGGGTGAGTGGATGTAACCGGTGTAGGGCTTGAACGGATTGGAGCACCACTCCCAGACCCGGCCAAAGTTTTGGATGACTTTGGTGCGGATCGCCGCTTCCCACTGATACTCATGCTGCAGTACCGCCCCTTTTTGCTCTTCGCTTAGATTCGATACCCAGTTGGCGTAGGCTCCAGCCTCGTAATAGGAGACACCCACTACCGGCTCATCGGCAATGAGATCGAAGGGGCCGTTGAGTCCAATTGCATACCAGTGACCGGCACTGTCCTTACGCCAGTAGTGAGGGCGTTTGGGACGCTCGGTCTGCCAAGCCCAACCCTGCTCGCTCCATAATGTTTTGTCTTCATAGCCGCCCGCCTCCATGAAGGCAAGGTAGTGGCTGTTGCTGGTGGGGTGACGATCTATATTGAAACTGCTGAGGTCGACGATCTGTGTGGGCAGCTCATTGTCGAAGGCTGCCGAATCACCCTTGGCGCCAATTCGGTAGTGACCTTGGGACGCGCCTGTGTAGTCTACGCCAGGTGTTTGGCCGGTTAGTGGTGTCTGTACGGTGTATAGCTCGATCTGTCGTAGCTGGCGTTGATTGACGACTACCAGCATCTGTTCGTAGATGCGAGCCAGCTCCTGCACAATGATCGGCAGTAACCGCTGCTCCTGGATCAATGGATGATCGGGCAGCATGGCTGGATTGGCCAACCGCGTCAGATTTTCATCCTGCAGCTCCAGGGCCCAGTTGAGTAGGTGATCTTTGGGGGGGAGTTTCCGCCACTGTTCATCGCCGGGTTCCGGCACGTGGAAGATGGCCCGGACCCGTTCGGTCATATCGCTATCGCCCTGAATGATCTCGCGCACCCATAACGTCTCCCGGTACATGGCGTAGCCGAAATACCAGGCCAGGGGGGCTAAGTCAGGGTGGAAGCTCTGGTAGCAGTCGGCCTCAGTCTGGCTTTCAACCAGTTGGGTCATCATGTCGTGCAGGCCACTGAGTTGTCCCAGCAGGTTGTGTGTACTCATCCTCTCACCCCGATAGACTACTTGCGAAGGCCGCTAATATTAGCGGAAGGTGTTGGTGAAGGGTAGGCTAGGCCTCCCAACGGGCCCTAGTATCCGCTGATTTTAGTCAGTGAATACCGTCCGCTCCTTGGCCCAATTGCGCAGGTACTGGATCTTCTCCGCCATGACCACTGATAGTGGTTTGGTGCGGGCCAGCTCTTCCTGCAGATGGTGATCGGTCAACGGTGCATTGTTCGCGTGAGCAGCATAGAGGGCGGAGACCACCGCCTGTTCGATCTCAGCGCCGGTGAAGCCTTCACTAGCGCTGCTGAGGGCGTCCAGATCAAAACCGCTGGGGGCTAGGTTGCGACGGCGTAGATGGATCTCAAAGATCTCGCGACGAATCTCCGTTTTGGGCAGGTCGACAAAGAAGATCTCATCCAGACGCCCTTTACGCATCAGCTCAGGAGGGAGCTTTTCGATGTCATTGGCGGTAGCCACAATGAAGACTTTGGAGTCGTGTTCTGCCATCCAGGTGAGTAGTGTACCGAGGACGCGTTGGGAGAGTCCTTCGTCATTGCCACTGTGAGCTATGCCCTTTTCGATCTCGTCCATCCAGACTACGCAGGGCTCCATCATCTCCGCCACCCCCAGGGCGTGGCGCAGGTTCTTTTCGGTCTCGCCATAGTATTTGTTGTAGAGGGTGCCGAAATCGAGACGCAGCAGCGGAACACCAAAGGTGCCGGCCACCGCCTTGGCTGCAAGGCTTTTGCCGCCCCCCTGGACACCGAGCAGCAGTATCCCCTTGGGCTTATCCAAGTTGTTGGGCTTGCCGGCAAACGCCTTGTGGCGATGGCTGAGCCACTCTTTTAGCCGCGTCAGCCCGGCCACATCGCTGAAGCTGGCGGTGTCGTATTCAAAGGAGATCACCCCGTCACGGCCAAGTAACTCATACTTGGCTTTCATAATGTTGGGGAGGTCATCGTGGCTGATGGCGCCATCGTCCTCAATTGCGGTTCGAATCATCCGCTTGGCGTCGGTGGCCGTCATACCTGTCAGTTGCTGGGTGAGCTGGTCGAGAGCTTTAGGGTCTGCACTGGCCTTGCGGCGGGTTTTGCGCTGCCACTGACTAACCTCTTCGCGGATCAGCGTCTTGATACCGGCCTGATCGGGTAGGTGCAGCTCAAAACGGGCGGTCAGATGACGCAGTTCGGCCGGAATGTCGAACGAGTGGCTCAAGAAAATCAGCGTCTTGGGGATGTTCTCGTAGTTCTGTGCAATCTCTTTGATCAGGCGTACATGCACCGGGTCTGCCATAAAAGGGTGGAAATCGAGTAGCAGAAAATAGGCGGAGCGG
>JAKSCN010000100.1 GCA_022360595.1 Chromatiales bacterium | reverse complement strand
GATGGGGAAAACTGACAAAACCGCAGGGCGCTGTCCAGATTGCTACGAGTGAGTCTATTCTCCAACGACGGCCTCTCTCTGCCAATGCGAATTCGCAATCTATCCGGTCAGTAAAACCACTGTGCCATCACAATAAAGGGTAAAAAACTGTAGAGAATTGTACCTTACCTTTACTAACAACTTTCGGCACCTGAAAATAGAGGTGGTGATCATTGCTGTCTCATAAGTTGTGAAACAATCGCTTCGATATCCTTGCTGTATGCAGGTTTTGAGTAAACTGCATTGGTTTGAGATATGAGAAGCTAGAATATGGTTTACCCCCTCTCCCCCACGGGGAGAGGGGGTTATGAAAACGAATATTTCTGGAGTCCGACAACACATGACAAAACCACTCTTTCCATTTGTCATGCTGTTGGTCTCTATAGCGCTATCTGCTCCTCTCCTGGCGCAGGAGGCAGAGAAACTGATCTTTGAAGGGGTTGAAGATGAGCTGCTGAATAATGTCAGGGCTGCCCTCTCCCTTGCTGAAGAGCCGTGCGATGCGCCCCGGTGGCGAATCAGACGGCTCTTCAATAAGAGCGACCTGGAGCTGCAGAGAGCAGCCCGGGCCCTGGGCTACTACCATATCGAGATCGATAAGTCCCTGGCCTTCAACGACACCTGCTGGCAGGCGACCTTCAAGATAACCCCAGGTGAAGCGCTGAACATCACTAGCACCGATATTCGAATCAATGGTGAGGCGAGCAACGACCCGGTGTTCAGCAAACTGCTGGCCGAATCGCCGGTACAGATTGGTGCCCCGGTTCATCACGGCCACTACGAAAATCTCAAGCGGGATATCGAGATCATCGCCGCCGAGCGCGGCTACTTCGACGGTAAGCTGACCATCACCCTATTGCTAATCGACACCGACAAGCGAGAGACAGAGATCGTTATCCACTACAACAGCGGGGAGCGCTACCACATTGGCGAGCTGCGCCTGCACCAGGATGCTTACGCCGAAAAGCTGATCAATAAGTATGTCACCCTCAAACCGGGTGATCTCTACAACAGCAATGATCTGGTCAGCCTGCAGAAGACCCTGACCAACAGCGGCTACTTCGACAACATCAGCATTCGCCCTGATCTGCAGGGGCTGAAAGATGGCCTGATCGATATCGATATCAGGCTAATACCCCGCAAACGGATCGCCTATAAAGTGGGCATTGGCGCCAGTAGTGACACTGGCCCCCGTGTGGTGTTGGGTTATGAAAAACGCCGCCTCAATGCCTTGGGGCACCGTTTTGAGAGCCATGCGACCCTCTCCCCCCAAGACACCCAGGCGACCGCTGAATATATCATTCCGCTGACGACCCCCGACGCCCACCAGCTCGGTTTCCAGGCCGGTTATCGCCATCTTGAGACCGATAGCTCCACCACCAGAACCTCAACATTAGGCGTCAACCGCCTGGGCGAGCGCTGGGGCTCGCGCGAAACCGTGAAACTGGAGTGGATCGACGAAGAGTACACCCTCGGCGATGAGACCCGCGACGGCGCGCTGCTGATCCCCAGCATCGCCTGGAGCCGCACCGAAGCCGACAGTCAGATCAGAACCACCCGGGGCTACCGCCTGAACCTTGAGCTGCGAGGCGCCCACTCCACCCTACTCTCCGATGCCAGCTTTGTTCAGGGGCTGGCACAAGCCAAGTGGATCAACCCGCTCTGGAGAGGACGTCTGATTCTGCGCGGCGAAGCCGGCGCCACTGTCACCAACTCGTTCAATAAGATACCGGTCACCTACCGCTTCTTTGCCGGTGGTGATCAGAGTGCGCGCGGCTATGACTTTGAAGCCCTCGGCCCAAGAGACAGCGAGGGGGACGTGGTTGGCGGCAGATACCTGCTCACCTCCAGTATCGAGTATGAACACCCAATCAACGATCGCTGGGGTGTCGCTCTCTTTACCGACGCCGGTAACGCTTACGATGACGGTAATGAAGGGCTGAAGACAGGTGTGGGGGCAGGAGTGCGCTGGCAATCCCCCGTGGGTCCGGTACGGGTAGACCTCGCCTTCCCGCTGGATGATGATGCGGATGATACCTTCCGTATCCATTTCTCGATGGGGCCGGATCTGTGATACGCCATCTCTTTAAGCTGACCCTGCTACTGTTGCTCCTGGTGTTGGTTGGCCTGGGCTGGCTGCTCGGCACTACCCAGGGAAACCGTCTGCTGCTCACCAAGCTCCCCATAGAGGAGCTCAAAATAGAACAGGTGGACGGCCTGATCTGGTCAGATCTATCCCTGGGGAAGATCAGCTATAACGACGGGGCTATCGAACTGCTAATTGATAACCTGAAACTGAGTTGGCAACCCAAGGCCCTGCTTGATCGGCTGGTACACGTCAAAGCCCTCACGGTTGGCGACATCACCTTCACTCAACTCAAAGCCAGCGAAGAGAGCAGTTCCGAACCCACTGAAATCGTTATCCCTGAGATACCTGTCGCTATCCAACTCGACCAGGTAACCGTTAACGCCTTTACCCTGCATAGCGCTGACGGCCAGCAGGTTGTGGACAACATAGCGGCTCAACTGGGACTGCAGAACCGGCAGATCACCATTGGACAGCTTGCGGCACAGTATCAGGATTTCGCTGTCATCACTGCGGGTGATGTCAGTCTGACAGAGCAACTCCCCTTTGCCCTCTCACTCGACTGGCAAGGCACCCTGCCCGATATTGGTGAGCTGGCCGGTAGCGGCAAGTTGTCGGGTGACTTAACCGCTATCAATCTGAACCATCAGCTCAACCAACCCGCTCAGCTCACCACTGATGGCGATATCCGTCTAGGTGAAGATCAGATCACACTCGATATCAAAGGCGGCTGGGACAGACTGGGTTGGCCGCTCTCAGGTGAACAGGAATACCTCAGCCAGCAGGGGCAGTACACGGTCAGCGGTACAATCGATCAACTGCATGTCACACTCGACAGCGACCTCTCCAGCACCCTACCCGACATCCCGCCCATGGCGCTGCAGCTTGCCACCGATGTCACCGACACAGGCCTGGAGAACCTTGATGCGTTGGTTAAGCTCCTGGATGGCGAAACACAGATCACCGGCAAGCTGGGCTGGGCCCCATACCCAAGCTGGCAGCTAGCCATCGATGGTCAAGCGCTAAAACCCGACAGCCAGTGGCCCGATCTCTCCGCCGTCATCAATCTTCAGGCCGAGGTCAGCGGTCAGCTGGAGAACGAGACCCTGCAGGTTGATAGTCAGATCCGGCAGTTACACGGCACTCTGCGCAACTACCCCATCAAAGGCAGCGGCCGTGTGCAGGTTAACGGCGACCAGTTCAGTTTCGAGGCGATCAACCTGGAGAGCGGCCCAAACCGGCTCAGCATAGACGGTAAGCTGGGCGAGTTGGCTGACATTGTCTTCTCTCTGGATGCCCCTGACCTGAGCACCTTGGCACCTCAGCTCTCAGGTCAGCTCAGTACCCAAGGCACCTTGAAGGGTGCACTCGACAACCCGCAGGTTGCACTCACCGCCAAAGCCAGCGCCCTGCAGTTTGAAGAGAACAGTATCGAACAGGCCGATATCGATCTGAACTGGAACAGCAACCAGGCGGAGATCCGGATCAATGCCAAGCGCCCCACTGTTCCGGGTTGGGAGGGGGAGTTCATCAACCTCTCCGTGACCGGTAAGCCTGAACAACACACAATCGATCTTGCGTTGGCCGACAGTGAAGCAATATTGAACGCCAAGCTGAGCGGCGGCTGGCAACAGCCTCTCTGGCAGGGTGAGCTGCTTAGCATGACCGGCGAACACCCACTGGTCGGCGCCTGGCAGAGCAGCGAGAAGAGCCAGATAAAGGCGGGAGAGCAGCAGTTTGTACTGGACAGACTCTGCCTCACTCAAAGCAGTGCTCAAATCTGCTCATCCGTAAGCTGGCAGCCGGCGCAGACCCTGATCGACAGCACCATTACCCAACTACCGCTCACCCTGCTCTCCCGCTGGCTGCCCGAGGAGGCCGAGATAAAGGGCGCCATCGATGCCACACTAAAAGTGGAACAGGCGGGCGAGCAACTTCAAGGCAGTGCCGAACTGTTGCTGGAGAGTGGTGCTGTCAGCATGGCCCTGGAAGAGCCGGAGAAGCTTGAGCTGAAGCTCCATCAGGGAGCGGTGAAAGCAACCTTTAACCAATCAACCGTTCAGTCGGATCTAAGCCTTAACATCGGCGACACCGGCACCTTGAAAGGCAACGCCGAAATCACCCTCGGTGAAACCCCGGAGGCCACCCGGCTCAGCGGGCACTACAACTTCCAGCTACCCGACCTGGAACCGCTGCGCATCCTGATCCCCGATCTGGTCAATCTGGACGGCGAGCTGACCGGCGATGTGACCCTGGCAGGCACCCAAGCGGCTCCCAAAATTGAGGGGGAAGTTGCACTCACTAATGCCACCACCGCCATTCCGGATCTGGGTGTTGAGTTCACCGATATCAACCTGACCGTCACCAGCGACGATC
>JAKSCN010000287.1 GCA_022360595.1 Chromatiales bacterium | reverse complement strand
TAATCAGTTGTCAGCGCGGATGAAAGAGCTGCGCTATGCGGTTAAAAGAGGGTGGGTAAATTACTCTCAACTGCGTGCTAAGGTCGATGCTGAATTTAAAGAGAAAGATGATTTCCCTAACCGGATACGTTCTATCCTGGGTAACGCTGAAGATGGCGTGAGCAACGGCCAAGGTTGGGTCTATGCGGGGTTTATTGAGGATGCCGCTGGTGACCTGCGCCCACAAAACTATGAAGAGCTGGTCTTCTGTATTGGCTGTCATAGCGGCATCGGTGGTAACCGTGATGGAATTTTCTCATTCGCCCGTAAGTTTGAAACGGACAGTTATCAACAGGGGTGGTATCACTGGAGCCAGAAAGGCCTGGGCGGTGTACCAGAGAAGGTGCGTAGTGATGGTGAGTTCGAATACAGTTTCTACCTGCGACAGAACGGTTCAGGCAATGAATTTAGAAGTAATCAAGAGGTGCAGGCGCGCTTCTATGACGATGAAGGTCAATTACGAGAGAATATGTTAGAGCGGTTGCACGATGATATCGCCGTACTGTTGTTTGCTTCCAAGGAGCGTGCAAAGCTGCTGAATAAAGCCTATCGGGTTATCGTTCAGGAACAGAGCTTTGTTAAAGGCCGCGACGCCATTGTCACACCTGTGGTTAATGTCCATGAGCAGGTGAATGAAGACCAGCCGACAGAGATTATTGATACTGTGATAGGTTATTGACCGCGTGCTTGCCCAGGGGCCTGTTGATAGGCCCTTGGGTTGAATCGTGCTAACAAGCCCTAGCAAACCCTGCAGGATACTTCAGATTATTCCGGTCGGAGCTAATTCGAGTTCCCTAAAATTCTAATATTTCCAGCAGTCAATGAATTGTTGGGTTGCACCCTAAAAAGTTACTGAACTATTTTCAGTTCAACTTTTCGAGCGTTCTAAAGTTACAGTGCTACCGGACGCAATTACCAGTATAGAAGTCTGCTTATATGGAAGACCATCCTTGACGCAAGGTTAGGGGCTAATCGCAGTACACCGCCCTTTTTATGGATATCTATAGGGGTCAATGCTTATTACCGCATCGATATAGGTGAATTAAGGATAGAACATGCGATTCATTAAAAATATTTCCATTGCTCAGCGCCTTATTGGCGGAATCGGCTTTATTGTTATGTTGCTGCTTATCGTCGGTGGCCTGGCCTATCGGGGCATGACGCAGATGAATGAGGGCTCTCAACGTTTTCTCGAAACGGCGCCACTGATCGATGTCGCTATGGAGATGAAAGTGTCCACGCGTACGCATCAGCTAGTGATTATGGAGATGTTGGCGGCGGAGAGTATCAGTGATATTGAAAACCAGTGGGCAGAGAACCAGTCAGCAGCCAAAAAATTCCAGGTTTATGGCGGTGCGATTCTTAATGGCGGTGAACTGAATGGTAAGCAGGTGAGCCCCTCTAACGATGACGCTCTGAGAGGTGTTGTCAGAGAAGTGGCGCAGTTTCATGAGCAGGAATTGATCCCCAAAATAAAAAGAATATATGAGTTTTCCAAGCAGGAGTTGGAAACCGCTGAAGCGGCTAATAGCGATTTTCGCAAATTGGCGGCGGCATTTTCACAGCTTGAATCCGACATTGTGAAGACGAAAGCGGAGCTGCGGGTTTTTGCGGCAAAAAATATGGAAAACTACCTGCAGTTTGGTTTCAAAATCGACAACAGTTATCTCTGGGTTGAGGCGGTAGATGATCTGTTTGGAGCGCTGGTTCGGAACTTTAAGTCAGTGTCCGATCTGTCCCGAAGTGTTGATGCTGATGAGAGGGCCGCTGGGTTAAAAGCGTTTAACAGCTTTTCAACCGAAGTACGGGAGCTGTTACAGGGGTTAAAGGAAGGGCAAAACCGTACGGCCAAGCCGTTGCCGAATATTATGCTGAATGGGCTGCAAAAGCGCATTGAAAGTTGGGAAAAAACCTATGAGAGTGAGTTTTATCCTAAAGCTGTTGCATTTGCTGAATTAACGGATAAAAGAATTCAAATAACCCATGACCGGCTTCAATTCGATCAGGAAGCGGATAACGCCGCAGAACATATGATCGACAAACTGGGGCAAGTAGAGGATATCGCCCGCACAATTTTGCGAGCCACCGCTGCTGAGTCTGAAACCACCGCAGAGAGTGCCATCTTTGAATCGCTGGTCGTGGCCTTGGTAGGGTGCGGTGTGGCTATTCTATTCGGTGTTCTCGTTACTACCAGTATTACCCAACCGTTTAATCAAGTGGTTGAACGGCTTGAAGATATCGCGGAAGGTGAAGGTGACTTAACCCAGCGTCTGAATGAAGGCGGTAAGACTGAGCTGGGGAAACTGGCCCACGCCTTCAACACTTTTGCCGACAAGATACAGTCTATGGTCAGCCAGGTAGGGGGAGCGGCTGATGAGCTCTCCAGCGCCGCGGACCAGACGCGTCAAGTTACTGAGCGTACCGGTAGTGGTGTGCGTGAACAGCAGGTTGCCACAGAGCAGGCGGCTACGGCGATGAATCAAATGGCGGCAACGGTCCAAGAGGTCGCCCGCAACAGCGCCAGAGCGGCTGAAGCGACCCAGGCGGCTAAAGTAGAGACTGAACGTGGATCGGCAGTCGTGATGAATACCGTCAACCGGATCAATAGTCTGGCGTCTGAGGTGACTGAGACAGCCGATGTGATCGATAAGCTGGCGAGAGACAGTGAAGATATCGGTGGCGTATTGGATGTTATTCGAGAGATTGCCGATCAGACCAATCTGCTGGCTCTGAATGCGGCCATTGAAGCTGCTCGTGCCGGCGAACAGGGACGGGGGTTTGCGGTGGTTGCCGATGAGGTGCGGACGCTTGCTGGCCGTACTCAACACTCTACAGAAGAGATCCAGGTCATGATTGAGAATCTGCAGCAGAGGGCCAATAAAGCGGTGGAGGCCATGAAACGTGGCCGCCAGCACGCCCAGGATGGCGCTGCCGAAGCCTCTGAGACAGGACAATCGCTGGAGGCGATTACCGAATCGGTGGTGCATATTACTGACCTCAACACTCAGGTTGCCAGCGCGGCCGAGGAGCAGTCGGCAGTGGCCAATGAAGTGCAGGAAAATATTGTCAGTATTTCTGAAATCGCCAAACAGACAACGGCAGACGCTGATCGGACTGCTGCCGCCGGAGATCGATTGCTGGAACTCTCCAGCCGGTTGCAGCGGGTGGTGAGTGGTTTTAAAGCATAAAGCCCCCCTGATTAATTCTGGGTCGAATAATCAGGGGTACTTTAGGATGCTTTTGAGGGGGGGCGATTAACGCTCTGCGGCTGCTTTAATGGTTTCGATATTGATGGCCGGCAGATACTCGGGTTTTGGTTTCGCCCGGCGGGTGAATTTCTTGATAATACTCTCTAAATTTGGGCGCTTCTCGGCAGGGCCTTCGCCAGAACCAATGCCACCTCCGAACTCCACGAACAGGTTGGCGCCATTGTCCAGAGAGCTCTGCAGGCAGTCGACCCAGTTCACCGGATGGAAGAGTTGGAAGAAGAGGCGCGACTTAATGGTTGCCGCATCGTTCTCGTGAAATCCACCGGTGTAGTTTGACAGCACTTTGATTTGTGGTTCGCCGATGTCGACCTGATCCAGTGCTTCACGGAAGTGGCGCGCCGCACTCACCATGTAGTAGGTATGGAAAGCGCCCTCGGTTTTCAGTCTGACCGCCTTTTTCTTCGGGTAGAGTTCCGCCATCTCCGCGGCCAGAGCGTCCAGGTCGGCAGAGGCGCCGCCGACAACGGTCTGGTCCGGCAGATTCAACCCAGCGATGCCGCAAAAGTGTTTGTCTGCCAGGGGGCGGGCTGTCTCCAGATCGACGGTCAGGGCGGCCATCTCCCCTTCACCGTGGGTGCCCATCAATTCCCCGCGCTTCGCCACCAGGCCCAGGGCATCCTCAAAACTGAGTGCATCAGCCGCCACCAAGGCGCTGTATTCGCCCAGGCTGTGGCCGGCGGCCATCATGGGTGTCAGCGGGTTCTCTGTCAGCTCGCGGTAGACGGTGAGGCAGGCGATATGGTGGGTCAGCAATACCGGCTGGGTATAGCGGGTCAGGTTGATCTGATCATTGGGGTCTTCGTGAGAGAGCTTGGCCATGTCATAGCCCAAAACATCGCTCGCCTGCTCATAGATGCGGCGGGCGGAGTCGAATTCGGCGCACAGGTCGCTGCC
>JAKSCN010000318.1 GCA_022360595.1 Chromatiales bacterium | reverse complement strand
GTTTTCAGTCTGGCGCGTGAGGCCGGTCTGACCACCGCTGCGGCTGCTTACCACTGGATCAGCGAACTCTACAACCGCACACCCTACGATCCGGTGCGTGATCGCCACACCAGCGACATGAGCCTGACGATTCAGCACGGCTGCTTCTATCATGCCGATCACTACCCCGATGACCATCTGTTCATCGATGCGGAGTATCTGCGACTGCGCCACGACCCTGACTTTCTTCTGATTCACCCCATGAATATCGATGATGCCGGTCATCGGGATGGGGGTGACAGTGCACGCTATCGCAACACCGTGCGTAGCACCGATATGGCGTTGTCGGAGTATCTGCCGGCGTGGATCTCTGCCGGTTATCAGGTACTAATCACGGCAGACCACGGTATGAATAGCGATCGCAGTCACGGCGGCACGCTGCCCGAGGAGCGTGAGGTGCCGCTGTACCTGGTGGGTGAGCGCTTCTCTCACAAACCGGAGTGCGCCCCCAGACAAACCGACATCTGCGGCGTCATCTGCGAACTGCTCGGTATTTCACAGCACGGTAAACCGGTGACTGACGGTCTGCTGTACGAAGAACAGGTGATCTATGCCGCTGGCAATCTTTGATCTCGATGAGACCCTGATCAGCGGCGACTGCTCGTCGCTGTTCTGCGAATACCTGTACAGCATCGGATCGGTCGAGTCGGCAGATTTTCTGGAACGTGAGCAGTTACTGATGGCGGCCTATAGCGAGCAGCGGCTGGCTATCGAAGAGTATATCGCCTTTATGGTAGAGCCTTTGTCGGCATTGAGCGCATCTCAGGTCGATGCCTTAATGCCGGCTTTTTTAGACGATTGGGTATACGACCGGCTCTACCCGCAAGCGCTCTCTCTATTGGATGAACATCGCCGTGCCGGTGATCGGCTTCTGATCATCTCAGCCTCGGCCGATTTTATTGTGCGTGCCGTCGCCAACCATTTAGTTATCGATGAGGTGCTGGCCATCGATATGGCAATCGATGATACCGGCGGTTACAGCGGTGCGATTAGCGGTGTGCCCAGCTATCGCGAAGGCAAAGTGCTGCGGTTGCGCCAATGGGCTGAGCAGCAGGGAGAGTCTCTCGCCGGTGCCCATTTTTACAGTGATTCTATTAACGACCGGCCCTTGATGGAGCTGGTCGACTATCCGGTGGCGACCAATCCCGATGCCGCGCTGGCTGAGTTGGCCGAAAAGCGTGGCTGGCCGGTGCTCGACTGGCGTCAACACGACGGGGCAGATCAAGCAACCGCTAATCTACTTTTTCTTGAACCTAAAACAGGGACCTAACCATGTCGAAACTATTGATTGCAAGCGCAGTAGCCTTGATGGCGGGGAATGTCATGGCTGCCTGCCCAACTGTCTCAGGCCCCGAGGCGGGTGGTGCTTACCCACATCTGTTTGAAAAGGCGGAGTTTGAAAAGACCCATGGCTGCAGCCTGTCGTTTGCTGAAAACCCCGCTATCAAAGCATTGAACAGCCGTATTGCCGGCAACCCGGAACTCAAGCCTTTAGTACAGCGTTTGCCCGCTGAACCTCTGGTGATCGCTCCCTACGGGAAGATTGGTCAGTACGGTGGCGTGCTCGATGGCATCTCCAAGGCGACCGAGTCAGGCACCTCTGATCTGCTCTCTGTACGTCACGTTAACCTAACCCGCTTCAGCGACGATTTGGCCACCGTAGTGCCCAACGTTGCCAAATCATGGGCGTGGAACAGAGATTTTACCCAGCTCACCATGAAGCTGCGTGAAGGTCACAAGTGGTCTGACGGAAGCCCCTTTACCGCCGAAGATATCGCTTTCTGGTACAACCATCTGCTGATGGATAAAAACGTTATCGAAAAGCCTAAAGAGCGTTTCCTCTCTGACGGCAAACCCATGAAGGTCGAGGCGCTGGACGCCACCACAGTACGTTTCAGCCTGAACGTACCCAAACCCAGTCTGACGGCCATGTTTGCCCAGGATTATGCCCAGCCCTTCCAGCCCAGGCACCTGATTGGTCAGTTCCACCCGAAACTGAATCCCAAAGCGGATGAGCTGGCTAAATCTCTCGGTTTTGAAAACGGCTATGCGGTGGTCAACTTCTACTACGGTCAGTCCGACTGGAAAGATATTCCAACGCCATTGTTGAAGGATAAGGCCGCTGCTGATCGGCTGGTAAAGGTAGGCTTTACCGCTATCGCACCAACCCTAGAGTCTCATATCGTGGTGGAAGAGACGCTTGAAGGACGCCGTCTGGTAGCCAATCCCTACTTCTTCCAGGTGGATACTGCGGGTAATCAGCTCCCTTACATCAACGAGATCAACGAAGTCTTCATCGGCGATGAAGATATCCAGACCGCTAAGATGATCGCCGGTGAGATTGACTACAAAACCCAGGCGGTTAATCTGCCCTCTGCTCCTGTATTGCTGGAGAACAAAGTAAAGGGCAATTACGAGGTTGCTTTGCGTCCAACCATTTCCCAGACCACTTTCGCGTTCAATATGACCGACAAGGATCTGGAAAAGCGTCAGGTGTTTAACGACATCAACTTCCGTCGAGGCATGTCGTTGGCCGTTAACCGTGGCCAGATCAATGAGATTGCCTACTTCGGTCTGGGCAAACCCACCCAGTACACCGCCTTTGATGCCGACACCGCACCTTTTGTGACTGAAGGGCTGAAAAACCAGTGGATTCAGTTTGACCAGAAACAAGCCAAAGCGCTGCTGGATAAAGCCGGGGTTGTGGATAAAGATGGGGACGGCAACCGTGATCTGCCATCCGGTAAGAAGTTTGAGCTCACCATTCACTATGCCACCCAGGGTGCAGCCACCGAAGTTGCAGAGATCGTCGCCGCGAACTGGACCGATGTCGGTGTGAAAACCACTATCAAAGAGGTGACCAGTGACGAATACCGCAACTCTCAGTCTGCCAACGACCTGAGTGTCCTGTTCTGGGAGATGGGCCGTCCACTGGCGACTATGGCGACCAAAACCGAAGATGTGTTGCCACCTTACGGTACTTTCTTCGATCTGCGTACCGGCATGCTGTGGGATCAGTACCGCAAGACCAACGGTGCCGAAGGGGTGAAACCACCGGCAACCGTGGATGAGATGGAGAAACTGGCCAACCGCTTCGTGCAGCTGCCGCTCGGCACTAAAGCCTCTGATGAAACCGGTTACCGGATGGCCGAGCGCACCGTTGATGACCTGTTCATTATCGGCACAGTGAAAGCAGTATCTCCCATTTACCGTAGTAAAAAGCTGGCTAACTTTGAAGTGCAGAAGACCCACTCATACGACTACTACTGGAGCTACCCTTACCTGCCAACCCAATGGTATCTGAAGTCAGACGACACTCTGGCTAAGAACTAAGGTCGACCGCCGTTGCGAGAGGGGCTCTGCCCCTCTCTTCTGTCCTCTCTATTCAAAGGATTGGCCGAGTATGGTCTCCAACTTTTTCGCCAACACCTGGTTGTTGTGGATTCTGCTGTGCGTCGGTGGGCTGCTGTTCTGGCGGGCTCGTAATAGCCAGTACTACCACTATGTCTACAACCGTTATCTCCTGGCGCTGATGACTCTGTTACTGGTCAGCGGCATCGTGTTTTCACTGATGGAGGTGCTGCCCGGTGATTGTGCCGAGAAGATGATCGCCTATAAGAATACCCAGGGGGAGCTGATCACTCAGGCTGATATCGATGCTGAGCGTGCACGACTTGGGTTGGATCAACCCATGCCGGTGCGTTGGCTAAGCTGGGTTACTGATCTGACCCTCAAGGGTGATCTGGGTTTTAGCTGCGCCAAGCGTCAGTCTGTCAATCTGGCGCTGGGTGATCGCTTCTGGATGAGCTTCTGGTTCTGTATTGCCGGCCTGGTGTTTGCTTATCTCATCGCTGTGCCCTTTGGCATTCTGTCGGCCTATGCATTGAACAAACCTTGGCTGGATCGTAATCCCCAGCATAGTGCGGCTCAACGCGGCATTAACTCGCTCGGGTTGATCGCCAATAAACTGCT
>JAKSCN010000382.1 GCA_022360595.1 Chromatiales bacterium | reverse complement strand
GGCATGATCTTCCAGGATCACCGCCTGCTTCATGAGCTGACCGTGTTCGATAACGTTGCCCTCCCGCTGGTGGTCGCCGGCATGGGGCATCTGGAGATCGGACGGCGGGTTCGCGCCGCCCTGGACAAAGTTGGACTCCTGAATAAGGAGAAAACCTACCCAATCACTCTCTCTGGGGGCGAACAGCAGCGGGTGGGTATCGCTCGCGCGGTTGTCAGCAAACCACCGG
This sequence comes from Chromatiales bacterium, assembly GCA_022360595.1. Taxonomy (GTDB): domain Bacteria; phylum Pseudomonadota; class Gammaproteobacteria; order Chromatiales; family Chromatiaceae; genus BM503. The sequence goes on along the minus strand of JAKSCN010000382.1, from coordinate 3,013 downwards.
TGGTGTTGGCGGACGAACCAACCGGTAACCTCGACCCCGCACTCTCCCAGGAGATCATGCACCTGTTCGAGCAGTTCAATCAGGTGGGCGTTACGCTGCTGATTGCCACCCACGACATCGAGCTGATCAGTCGTATGGGTTATCGGACGCTCACCCTGAACAAGGGCCGCCTGGCTCAGGATCTGCGGGTGTAAACAGATGGCACGTCAGTCAAAACGCAATCGCAAGGCATCCGGCCACCTCAAAGGCAGCCGCTTCAACCTGGCTATCTGGATCACCCGCCACCTGCAGGTCGCACTGGCCAGCCTGGGCCGCCTTAGCCGCGTACCCTTCAGCACATTGATGACCGCCGCCGTCATTGGTATTGCACTGGCGCTTCCTGCCGGTCTGCATCTCTTGGTCGATAATCTCCAGACTCTGAGTGGCACCTGGAACGGCGCCGCCAGTATCTCACTGTTTTTGAAACAGAATACTGACAAGACAGATACAGAGCAGCTAATCAACCAGTTACAGAACAGGCCAGGTATCAGTGAAGTAACCCTGATCACCCGGGAGCAGGCCCTTGGCGAATTCAAGCAGCTCAGCGGTTTTACCGACGCCCTCCAGGCCTTACAGGAAAATCCGCTACCCGATGTGATTGTGGTTGTTCCCGATGAAAACTACAGCGAACCGGGGGCGGCAGAGCAGTTGGTAGCCGACATTGGCTCTTCGAAAGAGGTGGATTACGCCCAGCTCGATCTCCAGTGGGTAAAGCGCTTCCACGGTATCACCGAAATCGCCAAACGGGGCGTATTCGTCCTCGCCTCGCTGCTGGGGCTGGCGGTACTACTGATTGTAGGCAATACCATTCGCCTGGAGATTCAGAACCGTCACTCGGAGATCGAAATCACCAAACTGATTGGCGCCACCAACGCCTTTATCCGCAGACCATTCCTCTATAGCGGCTTCTGGTACGGTCTACTGGGCGGCTTCATCGCCTGGGGGATGATCGTCACATCGCTGTTACTGCTCGCCGCCCCCGTCGGCCGACTGGCGGGACTCTACAACAGCGATTTCCAACTATCCGGCCTCGGCTTTTTCACCACACTAACGCTGCTACTGACCAGCGCACTATTGGGCCTGCTGGGCTCCTGGTTGGCCGTGGGGCGCCATCTTAATAAAATAGAACCTTCATAAATAATATTTTCATCTAGATAAAAAGGATTTAACTATGGATAAAGGGATACTTGTCGGTCTAGGCACATTTTTCTGTTTTGCTATTTTAGACGGGTACCTATCAACAAAATATGGCATGAGAGATGGCCCTGGAAATATTCAATATGCGTGGCTTTTATACATTTCTCTCTGGCTAGACAGAATCTCTCCCCTTTTATCCAGTGCCATTGCAGGGTATGTGTCGAAAAGGAAGGGGTACTATTGTGGTCCGATAGTCACTGTCGTTGGCGGCAGTATCTCTCTGCTCATCCTAAATTGGATCTATTCACACAACACAAATACCGTGTATTACTTATCCGACATCATCCTTTTTAGTAACACTATTCTGTATTTCGCTGCCATTGGCTTCTTTGGCGGCAGTACAGGCCAGCTATTTGCAAATCGATAACACATTTAATCTATTGAACTTTCCCAACACTTAGCACTCTTACCCGCAGAGTGCTAAAATCTATTGGCATGTGTATCAAAGAATGCTAATATAATACCCAACTAAATTACTAGGATTTATATTGATGAGCAAAGAACTTGCCCTTGCTACTACATTGCCTACCGGTAATATCGACGCCTACATCAGCGCTGCTTATCAGTTGCCGATGCTCAGCGCCGAAGAGGAGCATGATCTCGCCACCCGCCTGAAGAACGAAAACGATCTACAGGCCGCGCGGGTACTGGTGCTGTCTCATCTGCGTTTTGTTGTCCGTATCGCACGTGGTTACTCCGGTTATGGCCTGGCGCTACCCGACCTGATTCAGGAAGGTACCGTGGGTCTGATGAAAGCTGTACGCCGTTTCGACCCTGAGATGGGCGTGCGTCTGGTCTCTTTCGCAGTGCATTGGATCAAGGCTGAAATCCACGAATTCGTACTGCGTAACTGGCGTATCGTTAAAGTGGCTACCACCAAGGCCCAGCGTAAACTGTTCTTCAACCTGCGCAGTTCCAAGAAGCGTCTTGGCTGGTTCTCCCAGGAAGAGGTGGAAGGTGTCGCCAAAGAGCTTGGCGTAAAACCGGAAACCGTGTTGGAGATGGAAGCGCGACTGAACAACCATGACTTGGCTTTCGATGGCGCACCATCCAGCAGTGATGAGCATGAAGTGGCAACACCCGCCAACTATCTCCAGGATATGCGCATGGAGCCGGCCACTCAGCTGGAGCGTCAAGATAGCGAAGCCAACGAGAAGGAGCAGCTCTACAGCGCGCTGGAAGGGCTGGATGAACGCAGTAAAGCGATTCTCGAAGCGCGCTGGCTCTCGGAAAGCAAATCAACCCTTCATGAACTGGCTGATGAATATGGCGTCTCCGCCGAACGTATTCGCCAGATCGAGAAGGCGGCAATGAAGAAGCTGAAGGCTCAACTGGCTGCATAAGCTCAAGCTGCCAGAAAAATACGCAAATGCAAAAAAGGGCTGCGATTGATTATCGCGGCCTTTTTTCTTGTTACTGGATCTTTTTTCTCAAACCCCACCATTCACCAGATTTCTTTGCCGTTCGGCGAAAATCCCTTTAATATCCTGCTGAATATACCCTCGAAAGGGCAAGCATCTCGCTGTAATTCAGCTCGAGTGACCAATAATCAAGACCCCAAGTTGTAATGTCCCGATAACTCAACAACACGGTTACTGCGGAGAACCAGGTATCTCCGAACGGGGGCTATTCACCCCTATTTAAGCTTTCACATGAGGAGGAAGAAAAAACAATGAACCTACGTAAAACCCTGACCGCACTGGCGGTGACTGGTCTGCTGAGCCTGAGCGGTTCTGCCCTGGCGGGCGACACCATCAAGGTCGGCAGCTTTCTGGCG
>JAKSCN010000050.1 GCA_022360595.1 Chromatiales bacterium | reverse complement strand
TGATGGGCCGTCACGCCGGCTGGATCGCCGCGGCCGGTGCTCTGGTCGAAGATTACGGTATCCCGGTCGTGACTCTGTTCCCCGAGATTGAGTTCGATCAGGAGAAATTCCTGGCCGCTGTCGATGCCAAAGTGAAAGAGTACGGTTACTGCACCATCGTCGTCTCCGAAGGCTGCCACTGGCCGGACGGCAAATTCCTCGCTGAACAGGGCACCCGCGACTCCTTCGGTCACGCCCAGTTGGGCGGCGCCGCCCCGGTGGTCGCCAACATGATCAAAGACGCCCTGGGCTACAAATACCACTGGGCGGTAGCTGACTATCTGCAGCGCGCTGCACGCCACCTCGCCTCTGAGTCCGACGTCGAGCAGGCCTACGCCCTGGGCGAAGCTGCCGTGGAGAAAGCCCTCGAAGGTAAGAACTCGATCATGCCGACCGTGGTGCGTGAATCCTCCACCCCTTATAAATGGAGCATCGGCGAAGCACCTCTGAGTGAAGTGGCCAACGTTGAAAAGATGATGCCGATGGACTTCATCTCCGACGACGGTTTCGGTATTACCGACAAGTGCAAAGAGTATCTCTACCCGCTGATCAAGGGTGAAGCCTACCCTGAGTACGACGACAACGGCATGCCTAAATATGTCACGCTGCAGCTCAACTCTGTCGATAAGAAACTGGACACTTTTGAGCTCTAACAGGCGGTTTAAGTAATCGACACATAGAAAACTTTAGGGGACATTCGTGTCCCCTTTCTTATTTCTCTTGACGTTCGTCAAACTATTCTCCAACAAACTGCGGTGTAGTGATCACGACTCAACGCTGATCGTCAAGAACATAACAGTCTTCAGCGCTAGAGCCACAGTGTTGTGAGCTCTCTATGCACAATCCCGCTCACAGCCGCAAGGCCTGTAAACACTCATTTGTTTACCGCTGGTGAGCTTAAAAAGCCGACGGCATAACTCATTTAGTGTTAACCGGCCCCAAATAACTAAACAACTCAAAATTTGGGAGGCTATAACCATGACAGCCGAACTCTGGTTCGCCCTGATCTGCTCAGGGGCGGCGCTACTCTATGGCGCCTTATCGATGAGGTGGATCCTCAAACAACCACAGGGCGAGGAGCGTGTCCGCAAAATCGCCCACGCCATTCAGGAGGGCGCCAGCGCCTATCTCAACCGTCAATACATCACCATTGGCATCGTCGGGGTGATTCTCTGCGCCCTACTCTGGTATTTTCTCGACAGCTATACCGCGATTGGCTTCGCCATCGGCGCCATCTTCTCCGGCGCGGCCGGTTATATCGGCATGAACATCTCTGTTCGCTCCAACCTGCGCACCACCGAAGCCGCCAAAAAGGGCATCAATGCTGCACTACAGATCGCCTTTCACGGTGGAGCCATTACCGGTCTGCTGGTAGTGGGACTGGGGCTCCTGGGTGTGGCGGGCTACTACGCCATCCTGCTAAGCATTGGCGTGGAAGATCCACTTCATCCACTGGTAGGGCTCGCTTTCGGCGGTTCACTGATCTCCATTTTTGCCCGTCTCGGTGGCGGTATTTTCACCAAAGGCGCTGATGTGGGTGCCGATATCGTCGGTAAGGTCGAGGCCGGCATCCCGGAGGATGATCCACGCAACCCGGCGGTCATCGCCGATAACGTGGGCGACAATGTCGGCGACTGCGCCGGCATGGCCGCCGATCTGTTTGAGACCTACGCGGTCACTGTGGTCGCCACCATGCTGCTGGGTGGTCTGCTGATCCAGGAGAACAGCGCCACAGCCATCCTCTACCCGCTGGTACTTGGCGGCGTCTCCATTATCGCCTCTGTTGTTGGGACCTTTTTTGTCAAAGCCAAAGCGGGCGAAACCAATGTCATGCCGGCCCTTTACCGCGGCCTTATGGTGGCCGGTGGACTGGCCGCTATCGCCTTCTATTTCGTCACTGTAGAGATGATGAGCGGCATTGGCGGTTTCAATGATATGCAGCTATTCGGTTCCGCGATGATTGGCCTTGTGCTGACCGGAGCGATGGTGGTGATCACCGAATACTACACCTCCACCGCTTATCGGCCAGTACGCTTTATCGCCGGCGCCTCCACCACCGGTGACGGCACCAATGTGATCGCGGGCCTGAGCGTATCGATGAAAGCCACCGCCGCCCCCGTACTGGCAGTCTGCGCAGCCATATGGGGGGCTTATGACCTGGCCGGTCTGTACGGTATCGCTATCGCTGCAACCTCCATGCTGTCGATGACCGGTATTATTGTCGCACTCGACGCCTACGGCCCCATCACTGATAACGCCGGGGGCCTGGCGGAGATGGCGGAGCTGGACGACCATATTCGCGAAATCACCGATCCGCTGGATGCCGTAGGCAATACCACCAAAGCAGTCACCAAGGGTTACGCCATCGGCTCCGCCGGCTTGGCCGCTCTGGTGCTATTTGCCGATTTCACCCACTCGTTGGAGAACGCCGGTAAATCCGTTGTTTTCGCACTGAATGATCCCGCAGTATTGATCGGGCTGTTCCTGGGTGGCCTTATCCCCTATCTCTTCGGCGCTATGGCAATGGAGGCGGTAGAACGTGCTGCAGGTGGCATCGTCAACGAGGTGCGCCGTCAGTTCAGAGAGAAACCCGGCATCATGGATTATACCGAGCAGCCCGATTATGGCCGTGCGGTGGATATGCTGACCCGCGCCGCAATCAAGGAGATGATTCTCCCCTCGCTGCTGCCGGTACTGGCGCCAATTATCGTGGCGCTGGGGGCAGCAGCCGTCATGGGGCCGGACGCCGGCCCGAAGGCGCTCGGCGGTCTCCTGATCGGCACCATCGCAACCGGGCTGTTTGTCGCCATCTCAATGACCACCGGCGGTGGCGCCTGGGATAATGCCAAGAAGTATATTGAAGACGGCAACCACGGCGGCAAGGGCTCTGACGCCCACAAAGCGGCGGTAACCGGCGATACGGTGGGAGACCCCTACAAAGACACGGCTGGCCCCGCAGTCAATCCCTTAATCAAAATCATCAACATTGTGGCGCTTCTGATCGTGCCTCTCCTGTAATCACGGGCGGAACGCTTTGAGAGCCAAAATCGCCGAGTTCGGGCAGAAAACGCTGGGAATGAAAGACTCTCGACCCGTTTTCTAACACAGAAGCCGGCGTTTTTGGCCTCAGAGCATCCGCTCGCAAATTGATCAGAGGTTCCTTACCTTTTGGCAGTGAATTTCCCTTAATAATAATCCAATCCCGCCGCTTAAAGACTTAAATTTGGGCTAATTTGCTGTAATTGCTCTATTTAACAACGATGGATCAGTGCAAAATCTTGAGTGGAATACATGTTGGTCAGGAACACATTTCTCTTTTTTCTACTACTAGTTGTGTTCTCTTTACCGGCGCATGCAACCCCTACTCCGATAGATTTGACCGGCGCTGAAAAGGCGTGGCTAAAAGCACACCCAACTATCCGGGTTGCCCCCGACCCCGAATTCAGACCCATAGAATTTTTTGAAGGCCGAAACGAGTACCAGGGACTGGCTTCGGAATATATACGCAAGATCGAGAAACGCTATGGCATCAACTTTGAAATTCAGCACCTAAAAGATTGGAATGAAGTAGTCACAAGCACCAAAGCGGGGAACTCAGACATGTGGGGAGCGGCCAGCGCCACCCAGCCTCGCCTTGAATACATGCGCTTTACCAAACCCTTTGTCGAAGTACCAGCCGCCATCATTGTTCGGCGAAACATAGAAAAAAATCTCTCCATGCAAGACCTGGAAGGGACCAAGGTGGCTGTCGTGGAGGGATATGCGGTGCATGAATACCTTCGCCAACACTATCCTGATCTGCTTCTCGACCCCACACCCGATGTTGAAACCGCCCTACGCAAAGTCTCATTCGGTATGTCGGATGCCATGATCGGCAATCTTGCTACAGTGACCTACTACCTGGAGCAGGAAGGCATCTCTAACCTATGGGTGGCCGGAGAATCAGGCTATATCTACAAATGGGCTTTTGCCGTACGCAGAGACTGGCCCGAACTGGTCTCTATCCTTAACAAAGCCCTGGATGGCATTCCCGACAATGAACGACGCGAGATGTTTATGCGCTGGGTTGGGCCCAGGCCTCAACCCTGGTTTAAAAATCAAGACCTCATCTTCAACCTGACACTGGCATTCGCCACCCTGATCACCCTGGGCTTCCTGGTTGCCAACCGTTCACTCAAGCACCAGGTAAGAGTCCATACTCAAGAGCTTGAGCAGGAGCTGGCTGAACGAAAGAAAGCCCAGGTCGCCCTGGATATCAGTTATCGGGCTATTGCCGCCGTCAACAGTGGCATTGTGATTTCAGACCCCAATCAGCTCGATAACCCTATCATCTACGCCAACCCAGCCTTTGAGCGCATCACTGGATACAGCATTGATGAGATTCTGGGGAGCAACTGCCGCTTCCTACAGTTGGGTGATCATGATCAGCCCGACATCGATATTTTGCGACAAACCATCAAGAGCGGCGGTTCCTGTCAGGTCGAACTGCGCAACTACAAAAAAGATGGAAGCATGTTCTGGAATGAGCTGTCACTCTCCACCATCTATGGTGATAAGGGCAAACAGCTCCATCAGGTAGGCATTATCGAAGACATTACCGAACGCAAGCAGATACACGACGCCCTGCATACCATCGCCACCGGCTTCTCCAGCATGAGCAGTTCGGACTACTTCGAGCAACTGGTTAAGTGGTTGACGCAATCACTGGGGATGGAGTTCGCTTTCGTGGGGCGCCTGAAACCCTGCAGCAAGGAGGTCGTGGAGACCCTGGCCTTCTGGTTTAGGGATCACATCGAAAAGAATTTTGAGTATGAACTCAAATATACTCCCTGTGAGACAGTGGTTGACAGAACCGTCTGCTGTTATCCCAACAGTGTTCAGTCACTCTTTCCCAAAGATGAAGATCTGAAAACAATGGGTATCGACAGCTATATCGGCGTCCCCTTGTTCTCCAGCACCGGGAAAGCGATGGGGCTGATCGCGGTGATGAGCGGTAAATCTCTGAAAGAGACCGAGCTGCCATCAACCCTGTTGCGTATTACTGCCGCTCGAACCGCCTCTGAAATGGAACGCATGGACTCCGAACAAGAGTTGGCTGCCGAGCGTGAACGGGTACAGGAGTATCTCGACGTAGCCAGCGTTGTCCTGGTTGCTCTTGATGCGACCGCCCGAATCTCCATGATCAATAACACAGGGTGCGAACTATTGGGTTACAGCAAGGAGGCTCTCATCGGTAAAGATTGGTTTGAGCACTTCGTACCTGACGAGGGGAAAGAGAACGACCGCACACGGTTCAACGCCGTCATTGCCGGCGAAACGGAGATTCTCAAATACCATGAGCACCCGATTATCACAGGCGACGGAGAGGTGCAGTTGTTCGCCTGGCACAACAGCTTGCTTCTCGACAGTAGCGGCAAGCCCATCGGTGTGCTCGCCTCCGGTGAAGATATTACCGACCGTCGCCGCATAGAACTGGAAACCCGCCTTGCGGCAAGCGTCTTTGACGGCAGCTCAGAGGCCATTCTCATCACCGCCCCCGACTCCACCATTCTACGCGTCAATCCGGCCTTTACCGAAATAACCGGATTCACCCCCGACGAGGCGATCGGCAAAACCCCGGCTATCCTGAAATCAAACCGCCACGACGAACAATTTTATAAGGATCTTTGGAAAACACTCTCTGAAAATGGCGACTGGCAGGGTGAAATCTGGAACCGGCGCAAAAATGGCGAGGCTTATCCAGTCTGGCAAAATATCTCAGTCATCAAAAATGAATACGGAGAGGTGACCCAATATATCAGCATCTTTTCCGATATCACTGAACGCAAAGTCACTGAAGACCGTATTCGCTACTTGGCCCACTACGATGTGCTGACTCAACTGCCCAACCGGGTTCTCTTTATGGAGCGCTGCACCCACGCTATCGCTCTGGCGCATCGGGAAAACAGCCAGTTGGCGCTACTCTTTTTTGACCTCGACCGCTTCAAACACATCAACGACAGCCTCGGGCACCCGGTAGGCGATAACCTGCTCAAGGCGCTGGGCGCCCGCCTCGCCAACCAGATGCGGGAGGCCGACACCATAGCCCGTCTTGGCGGGGATGAGTTTGTGGTACTGGTTGAACGCATCAAAAACCCGGAAGAGGCTGCCGTGGTGGCGCGCAAACTGCTCACTGAGTTGGAGCAGCCCTTTTCAGTGGCTGAGCATGAGCTGTTTGTCTCGGCCAGCATCGGCATCAGCATCTACCCGGACAACGGCAAAGACGTAAATGTGCTGATTCGCAATGCCGACGCTGCGATGTATCGCGCCAAAGAGCTGGGACGCGGCCACTACCAGTTCTATACCGAAGAGTTGACCTCGAACGCCTACGAGCGCGTATTGATCGAGAATCAGCTTCGTCACGCACTGGAACGTGATGAACTGCTTCTGCACTACCAGCCCCAATATGAGCTGGAGACCGGCCGTTTAATCGGCTGCGAAGCGCTGATCCGCTGGCAACATCCAGACAAAGGGCTGGTCTCTCCCAACACCTTTATCCCCATTGCGGAAGACTCCGGCTTAATCATCCCCATTGGCGAGTGGGTGCTGCGCCGGGCGTGCCGGCAACTGCAAACATGGCGGGAAGCCAATCTGCCCATCACCTGTATTGCCGTGAACCTGGCCGGTGAGCAGATTCAGCGTAGCGATATTGTCTCGCTGACCCGCGGTATTCTTGAAGAGACCCAGCTCCCCCCCAACAGCCTCGAACTGGAGATCACCGAAGGGTTCGCCATGGAACACCCGGAGCAGACCATCGGCATTCTGCAGGAGCTGCGCTCCCTTGGCGTCTCCCTCTCAATCGATGATTTCGGCACCGGCTACTCATCACTCAGTCACTTGAAACAGATGCCGATCGACCGCCTGAAGCTGGATCAATCACTGGTCCGCGATGTACCGGACGACCCGGATGACCGGGCTATCGCCCGAGCGGTTCTGGCCATGGCCCATAGCCTGCAGTTGGATGTCATTGCCGAAGGGGTGGAATTTCCCCAGCAAGAGACGTTTCTACGCCACGAGGGCTGTCACTATGTTCAAGGATATCTCTACGGACGCCCTGCCCCCGCCAAAGAGCTTGAGCAGATTCTCAAAAGTATTTAGGGCCTGTTAAACATATCCCACACAAATGCTAATGCTATTGAATCTCAAATTGGCGCCTGAACACCCGGGCTGCGTATAATAGGCGTTTCAACGTTTTTTAATGTATCCGAGGATCCGACACCATGAACCTGGACAGAGTCAGCTCAGGCGCTAACCTACCCAATGAAATCAACGTCATCATCGAGATTCCCGCCAACTCCGACCCAGTCAAATACGAACTGGACAAAGAGACCGGTGCAATGTTCGTAGACCGTTTCATGTCCACCGCCATGCATTACCCCTGCAACTACGGCTATGTGCCTCACACCCTGTCGGCCGATGGCGACCCTGTGGATGTTTTGGTTCTCACCCCTTATCCGCTGATCCCTGGTTCAGTGATTCGCTGCCGTCCTGTCGGCGTCCTGAAAATGAAGGACGAATCGGGTGACGACGCCAAAGTGCTGGCCGTACCCGCAGACAAACTCTGTAAAACCTACCGCAATGTACAGACCTTCAGAGATCTGCCTGGCGAGGAGCTAAACCGTATTTCTCACTTCTTCGAGCACTATAAGGATCTCGACGAGGGTAAATGGGTACGTGTGGACGGTTGGTACGGCCTGGATGAGGCTAAAGAAGAGATCATGTCCAGCGTCCAGATGTACAAAGACGCTCCGGAAAAACCCAATTTCTAGAGAACCTCTGATCAATCAACTGACTGACTGGGTGTTTGAGGGGAGCAGACACCCGGTCGAATTACTGCCACTGCCCCAGCATTAACCCCTATGAAAGTCTGTATTCTTTCCGACAGTCACGATCACATCCCATTGTTGGACGCCGCCGTGGCAGAAGCGAAGAGCAAAGGCGCTGAAGCCATTCTGCACTGCGGTGACGTTGTGGCACCCAGTACCTTGAAATGCCTAAACAAACACAACCTGCCGGTGCACGTGATTCACGGTAATAATACCGGCGATCTCTACACCCTGGGACAACTGGTCAACCAGCCGGACAACATGATCGAGTACCACGGTATGGATGCAGGTGTAAAACTGGCCGGCAAGCGCATCTTCTTAGTGCACTATCCCCACTACGCCCGGGCGATGGCCACTACCGGCGAGTGGGATCTGGTCTGCTGTGGTCATTCCCATCAAACAAAACTGGAACAGCTACCCAACATCAAGGGTGGTTCGACTCCACTGCTCAACCCCGGCACTGTGGGTGGCGTGGGCAGCGCCCCGGCCACCTATGTAATGGCCGACCTGGAACAGATGGAGTTCGATTTCCACCAAATCTCCAAATCCATTTAGCAACCCTCCACTATCGAGAGCAGCCTATCATGAGCGATCTGACCCACTTCAATCAGGCTGGTGAAGCCCATATGGTGGATGTTGGCGACAAGCCCGACACCCGCCGGATCGCCGTTACCGAAGGCTATATTCAGATGCAGACCGATACGTTGAAACTAATCATGGAAGGCGGCCATAAAAAGGGGGACGTGCTGGGTATCGCACGGGTGGCCGGCATTATGGCAGCCAAAAAGACTGCTGACCTGGTTCCCCTATGCCACCCACTCTACCTTACCCACGTCAATATCGATCTTACTCCGGAGCCGGAACAAAACCGCGTACATTGTGTCACTACTGTTGAGACTCGCGGTCAAACGGGTGTTGAGATGGAGGCTTTGTGCGCCACTCAGGTATCGCTATTAACGATCTATGACATGTGTAAAGCGGTGGATCGCGGCATGTCCATTGAGCAAGTGCGGTTAATGGAGAAGGCAGGCGGAAAATCTGGGCATTGGGCAAGGGAAAGCCAAAAACCCTAATTACGAGATTATTTCCTTGATGTCAATCAAGTAAAACAGAATTATTGCAGAACTAGGTCTCAAAACAGGATAATCTCCCGCCGCTAATATTATCAAGCGACTCGTACGTTGTAGCAGACGCACCACGCTTGAGGTTACTTAGGTATTCCATATCGGAAGAAAGCGGGGGCACTAATGAGCGATTTTGTTGCATGGTCCGACGAACTGAGTGTCGGCATTGAAGAGATTGACGAGCAGCATAAAGTGTTGGTCTCTCTGGTCAATAAGATGCACGAGGCAATTCATCAGCGTCACGGTAGCGAGGTAGTTCAAGAGATTCTCGGCGAACTCGCTGAATACACTCGCATCCATTTCGCAGTTGAAGAGAGCCTGATGCGCATTCTCAACTTCCCCGGCTACGAAGAGCACCGCGAAGTTCACGATGAACTGGTGGAACACATTGTTGAGCTACAAGAGAAAGTGGCCACCGGCAAAACCTCTATCGGTTTTGAGCTGATGCATTTTCTCAAAATCTGGCTTACCAAACACATCATGGAAGAGGATATGCAGTACAGCGGTTTCTTCCTGGCTGCCGGCGCCAAACCTCACCTGCAGAAGAAGTCCTGGGTGAAGCGCCTGTGGGGTAGTCTTCATAGCTAAACCCAACAACCGGGTTCATTTCACACTGAGCAGCAGAGGAGCTGGGAATAGAGTAAAATCACGGCTTTGATCCACAACCTGCAGATGCTGTGAATGAACCCCTTTTATCACCAGGCGCAATTCCTTACCAGCGCCGCCAAGTTTGACCAGGCTCCACCCGACGAGGGTTATGAAGTGGCCTTTGCCGGCCGCTCCAACGCAGGCAAATCAAGCGCCATCAACACCCTTTGTCAGCAGCGCAATCTGGCGCGCACCAGTAAAACACCCGGCCGCACCCAACTGCTGAATTTTTTCAGTCTGGATGAACAGCGCCGGCTGGTGGATCTGCCGGGCTACGGCTTCGCCAAAGTGGCGGAGAAAGTGAAACTGCAGTGGCAAAAAGAGCTGGCCTACTATCTGGAGCACCGTCAATCGATCCGCGGTATTGTGCTGCTGATGGACATCCGCCATCCGCTCAAGGAGTTCGACCAGCAGATGATCGAGTGGAGCAGTGAGATTCGCTTACCGGTCCATATTCTGCTCACCAAAAGCGACAAGCTGAAACGTGGCGCGGCTAAAAGCAGCCTGTTGAAAATGCAGCAGAGCCTGAAGCCCTACGCCGACCTGGTCAGTATTCAGCTCTTCTCCTCGCTAAAACGGGAGGGAGTAGACACCGCCCATGCGGTACTCGACAGGTGGCTGGAGGTGGAGCCCAAAATAAAAAGCGAGACAAAAAAATAGCCTCGGTGCCTGTTTAGGGGGAGGAAGCACCGAGGCCCTTATGAGTGCTCAGCAGCGTGTTTTGCCGAGCCCCAGCCACTGGGGATGGCGGCTGGACGTCAGCTGACGTTATTAATATGACTATTTTGGTCAGATTTAGTTCACCGGCGCTGCACAAAAACAACAAAACGCTTATTTTTCAATAAGATAAGACAAAAAAACACACTAATGAGCCTGATCCCAATTATCACCAACACCCACCTCAACGAGCAGCGGCACCTTCAGTGTGGCAGCCGATTCCATCTCCTGGCAAATCTTGGCGCTAGCCTGCTCAACAAAACTCTCCTCCACCTCAAACACCAGCTCATCATGCACCTGCATGATCATCCGTAGTGGGGGACGTTCGGCGCCAATCCAACCGTCCAGCGCCAGCATGGCCCGCTTGATAATATCCGACGCCGTACCCTGCATGGGGGCGTTGATGGCGGTGCGCTCGGCAGCAGCCTGGCGCATCTTGTTGCGGGCGTTGATCTCCGGAAGATAGAGACGACGGCCAAACACCGTCTCCACATAACCCTTATCATGGGCGTCCGCACGGGTGCGCTCCATGAACTCCTTCACACCGGGATAGCGGCTGAAGTAGAGATCGACATAACTCTGTGCTGCTCCCCGCTCAATCCCCAACTGTTTGGCCAGCCCGAAAGCGGACATGCCGTAGATCAGCCCGAAGTTGATCGCCTTGGCCGAGCGGCGTTGATCACTGGTCACCGCCTCCAATGAGCCAGCGCCAAACACCTCAGCCGCGGTGGCGCGGTGGATATCCTGCCCCTCAGAGAAGGCCTTCAGTAGCCCCTCATCCCCCGAGAGGTGGGCCATGATGCGCAGCTCAATCTGAGAGTAGTCGGCAGCCACCATCCGATAACCCGCCTCGGGCACAAAAGCCTGACGAATACGCCGCCCCTCTTCAGTGCGCACCGGAATGTTCTGCAGGTTCGGATCTGTGGAGCTGAGCCTCCCGGTAGCGGCCACTGCCTGATGATAAGAGGTGTGGACCCGCCCGGTATGGAAATCGACCATCAGCGGCAGCTTATCGGTGTAGGTCGATTTCAGCTTCGACAAGCCGCGGTGCTCCAAAATCAGCGCCGGCAACTCATAGCCCTGATCCGCCAGCTCCTGCAGTACCGACTCCGCTGTCGATGGAGCCCCTTTCGGCGTCTTGGCAACCACCGGCAGCTCCAGCTCTTCGAAGAAGATCTGGCCAATCTGCTTGGGCGAACCGAGATTGAACTCACGCCCGGCAATATCATAGGCCTGCCGCTCCAGCTCCAACATACGCTCCGCCAACTGGTTGCTCTGCTGCTTCAGCATATTGCCGTCGATCTTTACCCCGGTACGCTCAATTCGCGATAGCACCGGCACCAAGGGCATCTCCAGCTCATGAAACAGCCGGGTTAGTGACTGCTCACTCTCCAGTTTTGGCCAAATAGCCTGGTGCAAACGCAAAGTGATGTCAGCATCTTCCGCTGCATAAGGCGCCGCCTGCTCCAGGGGCACTTGATCAAAAGTGAGCTGCTTGGCCCCCTTACCCGCCACCTCTTCATACTTGATGGTCTTGTGCTGCAGGTACTTCTCTGACAGCGAGTCCATATCGTGACGGCTGCCGGTGGAGTTGACCACATAGGACTCCAGCATGGTGTCAAAAGCGACACCCCGCATCTCAATGTCGTAGCGAGCCAGGACACTCATGTCATATTTCAGGTTCTGCCCCACCTTCTTGACCGCCGGGTTCTCCAACAGCGGTTTTAGCTGAGCCAGAACATTATCCCGGCCCAACTGTTCGGGAGCACCTGGGTAGGTATGCGCTACCGGTACGTAAGCGGCCTCGCCCGCCTCCACGGCGAATGAGACCCCCACCAGCTCTGCCTGCATATAGTCCAGACTGGTGGTCTCGGTATCGAAGGCGAAATAGTCTGCTTGGGTCAACTTCTCCAACCAACGATCAAATACCGCCTGATCGAGCACGGTTTCATAATTGCCTTCAACCGGTGCTGCCCCCTCATCAGCCGCGCCATCATCTTCAGCGGCCCCATCAAGGGTAGCCAACAGGCGGCGCGACTCAATACGCTCATAGAGATCACGCAACTCAGAGAGCTTCGGAGCACCCGGCTGCAGATCTGTGGGTTGCTGCTCCAACGCCACATCGAGTTTGATGGTGGTCAGTTCACGGCTCAGCGGAAGCTGCTCCAGGCTGTCGCGCAGATTCTCCCCCACCTTGCCTTTGATCTGGTCGGCGTTGGCCATGATCTGATCCAGATCCCCGTAGGTGGCCAGCCACTTGGCGGCTGTCTTGGGGCCACACTTAGGCACACCCGGAATGTTGTCGACGCTATCGCCCACCAGAGCCAGGTAGTCGATAATCTGCTCAGGGGTGACACCAAACTTATCCACCACACCCTCACGGTCCATCAGCGTGTTGTTCATGGTGTTGATCAGGGTTACCTGATCATTGACCAGTTGGGCCAGATCTTTATCGCCGGTGGAAATGAGCGTGGCCATCCCCTGCTCCGCAGCCTGCCGGGCCAGAGTGCCGATCACATCATCGGCCTCTACATCGGAGATCATCAATAGTGGCAACCCCATCGCCTCGACAATGCGATGCAGCGGCTCGATCTGCTCACGCAGATCATCCGGCATTGGTGGACGATTGGCCTTGTACTGCTCATACATGCGGTTGCGAAAAGTGCCGCCGGGGGCATCGAACACCACCGCCATGTGGGTAGGCTGATACTCCTCGATCAACTTACGCAGCATATTGATGACACCGACAATGGCGCCGGTCGCTTCGCCGCGAGAGTTGGTCAGAAGCGGTAGCGCATGGTAGGCGCGAAACAGGTAGGAGGAGCCATCCACCAATATGAAGGGGCTTGTGTTACTCATGTTTATCCCAAACGAAGGCTACTAGGGCAGACTGAGCCGCCCTTAAAAATAGGCCCAAGGATAACGCAACTCACTCGACAAACCCACCGACACACTTGCCGGTAGAAAAACGGATCAATCCTCGAAATAGGTGTAGCCGTGCAGCCCCGCTTCCAGTTCCAGGAAGTATTTGCGGGTCTCATTGCGATCGAAGCCCGATTTGAGCAACTTCTTGCGGTAGCTCTCCAGCATCGCCTCCGGGGAGTAGTGAACATAGCGGATCAATTCATCCACTGAATCACCACTCTCATGCTGGGTAAGGCTGTAACCGCCATTCTCATCGAGCTGCAGATTGACCGCATCGGTATCACCGAACAGGTTGTGCATATCACCGAGAATCTCTTGATAGGCCCCCACCATGAAAATGCCCATCAGATAAGGCTCGTTATCCTTGAGTTCGTGCACCGGGATACTGTGCTCCACACCATCCTGATCCACATAGTTTTCGATACAGCCGTCGGAGTCGCAGGTGAGATCATGCACCACCGCGCGACGAGTGGGTTTTTCATTGAGACGCTGCAACGGCATCACCGGAAAGATCTGATCGATAGCCCAGACATCGGGCAGCGATTGAAACAGCGAGAAGTTGCAGAACAGCCGATCGGCGAGCCGCTCATTGATGCGATCGATCAAGCCACGGTGACGGCTCGACTCCGGGCGCAAAAGCGGACGCAGGCGACGGCAGATGGCGTAGAAGAGCCCTTCAGCCATGGCCCTCTGCTCCAAGGTGATGATGCCCTGCTGGAACAGATCCCGTGCCTCGGCCAAGCCATGTTCCGCTTCCTGAAACACCTCTGAGGCAGAACCCTCACCGATGCGCTCCAGTTCCTTCTGCATCGTGCGCAGGATCTCCGGCACATCCTCATCCATATCCGACAGCTCACTGCCCTGGGGCGCAGGCTCACTATCGATCACATTGACGATCAACATAGCGTGGTGGGCCGTGAGCGAGCGGCCCGATTCGGAGAAGATCTCCGGGTAGGGAAGCTCCTGCTCTTTGCAGATCCGCTTTAGCGCCCAAACCACCTCGGCGGCGTAGTCCTCCATAGAGTAGTTGATCGAACAGTAGTGACGCGAACTGGTGCCTTCGTAATCAACCCCAAGGCCACCACCCACATCAACCACGCAGATATTGGCGCCCAGACGCCGCAGCTCACTGTAGAACTGAGCCGCTTCGCCCATGCAGCGGCGGATATCGCGCAGGTTGGGGATCTGCGAACCGATATGCGAATGGAGCAGTTGCAGGCTATCGAGCTTGTCACGCGCACTCAACTGATCAACCAGCCCCAGGAGCTGGCCGGCGGTAAGCCCAAATTTCGCCTTCTCGCCACCGCTGTTCTGCCAGTTACCAGTCGCCGACGCTGAGAGACGCACCCGCACACCGAGCAGCGGCTCTATGCCCATCTCTTCCGCCTCATCGAGGACGATCTCCAGCTCCGAGGGCTTTTCGATGACAATAAACACCCGATTGCCCAAGCGCTGCCCCAGCAGGGCCAGACGGATATATTCGCGATCCTTGTAACCGTTGCAGACGATCACGCCACCTTCCGGTGAATGGGCCAACACCACCATCAGTTCCGGTTTACTGCCCGCCTCCAGGCCGACACAGTCGCCACCCTTGGTGACGATCTCCTCCACCACACTGCGCTGCTGATTCACCTTGATGGGATAAACGGCAGTGTACTTGCTCTGATATTCGTATTCCTTAAACGCCTTGGAGAAACCGCGACAGAGACTCTCCACCCGTGAGTGCAGAATATCGACAAAGCGCACCAGTACCGGCCAGGAGAGCCCCTGATCTTTCACCTCATGGGCCAGTTGGTGTAGATCAACGGCTACCGGCCTGTTGCGATCCGGCATAACCGCAACATTACCCTGCTCGTTGATACCGAAATAACCGTCACCCCAACGGTTGATGCCATAGTTCTGTGGAATGGTATGGGAATCGCTCTTCATGCTCGGCAAATCGACTGGAACAAAAGCGCGATTATGCGGTGAATCGCCACCCAGGGGAAGCGTCTGGCGTAGATCAAAAACGGGGCTGGCCGTGAGTCACAGAACTTACCGCATACCCCACTAGAACCTGTTAACAGGCCCTAGCGACAGTTCTTATCAATCTGCTGTTTCAGATCGGCGATCTCTTTTTCACGCTGCTCCTCATTCAGGTAACGACGACTACCATCTTCTTGAGGAACATAAATTGCCGCACCCTGATAACGCCTTAGACGATCTTTTGCAAAAGCGCATTCGCGCTTCAACTTTGCCTTCTGCGCCTCTCTCTTCTTCTTCTCAAGCCGCTGCTGGGCCTTCTGCTCACGCCGCTCATCGTACATCTCGAGCCGCCTCTGCTGCTCGATCTGGCGCTGCTGCTGAGTGTCCGATTCGAATTGATACATCGGTTTCTGCTCAGGTATTGCCATCTCCTGGGCATCATCCTGCACAGGACGATCACTAAAATGGACCTTACCGTTCTCATCCACCCAGCGGTAGATACCTCCCTGGCTCTGCAGCGACAGCAGCAGACAGCACAAGGCAAAAACGGATGTTATGCCGAGCGTTTTCATCATTCATCACTCCCATCGCCAAACAGCGCGGCTTTCTCATCGGCCCCCACCTGACCTTTCGGCCTGTACTGCTCAAGATCAGGATGCGCCACACGATTGCGCCCCTGCTCCTTGGCTTGGTAGAGATAGTGATCCGCCTCTTTCACCAACCCTTCCGGAGAAAGCGCGGTATCGCGCAGATAGACGCTCACCCCCATGCTGGCAGTAATCCTCAACTCAGAACCGTCCTCCAGCGGAAGTGAACTCTCCTCCAAGGCCTGCCGCAAACGCTGTGCGGCGCTGATTGCCCGAGGCAGCGGTGTGCCAGGCAAAATGACAGCGAACTCTTCACCACCATAACGGCACGCAACATCCACCCTGCGCAACATTTGCTGCATGATTTTTGCCAAATGAACCAGTGCCTGATTGCCCACCTCATGCCCACGGGTGTCATTCACTTTTTTGAAATGATCGATATCGAGTAAAATCAACGCCAGCGGCTGACCAGCACGGCGTGTACGCTCCATCTCCTGCTCTAACGCCATGGTGAAATGGCGATAATTGAACAGCCCCGTGAGCGTATCGGTATGCACCAATTCAGAGAGGCTTTCAGCTTGGGCGCGTAGGGTCACCAC
>JAKSCN010000090.1 GCA_022360595.1 Chromatiales bacterium | reverse complement strand
CTGACGCTTAGTCGTCACTAATGAGAGTTTGTAGGATGGCTGTGAATCACTGGATTTGCCGCATGGCCAACTAGGGCTTGTTAACACTAATTTGATTATCACTGCCAACGGCCATTTTTTGTCCAGTAAGGCAGAAGGAGCGCTGTGTAGTGAGCCTACATAAGCGACTGATAACGCCGAGTGGTGCTTTTTTAGGCTCAACCGTGACGATCAAATTAGTGTTAACAGCCCTAGCTAGAGCTTCAGTTTCAAGCAGGGCCAGGTTTGAAAGTGAGACGAAAGATCTCTTTACTTAATTGACGTTTTTTCTTTCCTTCAATATTGACGACATCGTCAGCGGCCTCTTTATAGAAGGGGAGGCGGCGCTCCATCAGTTCCTCTGCCGATTTTAGTTGGTCTAGCGTTGGGCGCTCTTGATCGTTTTTCACCTTAGCAGCCAGTCTGGCAATATCGCCTTTCAGCCAAATGATCTGGCCATTTTGTTTCAGCAGGTCAATTTTGCGCGAACTGTACTGCTCATTGCCTTCTGTATCCAGGTCGACCACGATACCGCCACCGCAATCGATAATAACATTATTGAGCTGGGCCACTTTCTGGACGACCTGATACTCTAACTCTCTGAAGTTGTGCCAGCCGTTGTCGGCCACGATTTGTGCGATGGATTTACCCTTCGCCTCATATTGGATGAGCAGATCGGTGGAGACCACAGGCCATTTGGTTAGTACAGAAAGGCGACGGGACAGGCTGGATTTTCCTGCACCACGCATGCCTGTGAGCACAATATTCATGCAATATTTCCTATCGATAAAAGGTGGTTGTATGCAACTGCTGGTTTTAGCTTAACTCTTCTTTATCCAGACTGCCGTATCGTGAAAAACCGCACCGCCGGCGGGTGCGGGGCTATCCGCAGATATCAAACTGTTGATACCGATACCGCCAGGAAAATGGTGATTTGGCCAGATGCCCTCCACGACAATGGTATTGGGGGCAATTCCATCGCTGATTTCAGCTTGAATCAGCACCTCACCCAGTTCATTGCCTAGGGTGATCAGGCCGCCGTCGATAATGCCAAGCTCAGATGCGCTGTTGCGGCCTATTGCTGCCTTTGGATGCTTCTCGCGAACTGTGGATGTGGCTGTCTCGGTAAAGCTGCTGTTGAGAAAGTTGCGGGCAGGGGGCGTGATAAGCCTGAATGGCTTGTCGTCATCGCGGGCATCAATGGAGTGCCAATGGTCTGGGAAGTCCGGCATCTGCCGGTCTGTATCTCCCAGCGCAATCCAGTCAGGCTGGAAACGGAATTTTTTGTCAGGCCAGGCAAAGCCATCTAGAAAATGCGCTTTTTCATAAGGCAGTGAACAATCTATCCAGCGTGATTGCTTTAGCTCATCGAAATCTGGATAACCTGAATCATTTAAGGTCTGTTCCAGAATTTTCTCTTCACTCATCTCAAATCCGGCATGTTTTGCGCTCAATCGCTTCGCCAAGTCATTGATCACTTGATGATTAGAGCGGCACTCGCCTGGCGGTTCAATGATCTTAGGGCCAGCTTGTAAATGCATCTGTCCATATGTTTGGTAGACGTCATTGTGCTCTACAAAGGTGGTCGCCGGCAGTACGATATCGGCCATTTGGGCGGTTTCGGTCATGAACTGCTCATGGACACAGATAAACAGATCTTCACGGGCCATGCCTTGCTGTACTCTGTTGCTTTCTGGGGCAACAAGCATCGGGTTGCAGTTCTGAATTAACAGCCCTTTGACTGGTGGCCCTGAGCCAATATCCCGTGGGTCATTACAGAGTACTGGGCCTATTCTCGACATATCCAGGGCACGGGTGTCTTTGTCCAGAGCATCTAACCCTTCGATCAGCTTTTTGTTGGTATGAAAAATCCCGCTGTTGGAGAGTAGAGCACCACCGCCTCGGTGTTGCCAAGCGCCGGAAACTGCCGGCAGGCAGCTTACAGCATGTATGTTATGTGAACCATTGCGTGATCGGGAGAAACCTACTCCAAGGCGGATAAAGCTCTTTGGCGTTTTCCCGTAGAGTCTGGCGAACTGTCGAATTTCATCAGCGTTGAGACCAGTAATCTCTGCAGCCCACTCAGGTGTTTTATCTTTCAAATGTGCTTTAAAGGCTTCGGGCTTGTCTGTGTATTGTTTCAGGTAATTCCAGTCAGCAAGATCTTCGTAAAAGAGTACATGCATGACCGCACAAGCGAGAGCGCCGTCTGTACCGGGTTG
>JAKSCN010000680.1 GCA_022360595.1 Chromatiales bacterium | reverse complement strand
GCATCCTCAATAAACCCCGCATAGACCCAACCTTGGCCGTTGCTCACGCCATCTTCAGCATTACCCAGGATAGAACGTATCCGGTTAGGGAAATCATCTTTCTCTTTAAATTCAGTATCGACCTTGGCACGCAGTTGAGAGTAATTTACCCACCCTCTTTTAACTGCATAGCGCAGCTCTTTCATCCGCGCTGACAACTGATTATTGCCATCATCGTCCACATCGATGTAGCGCACACTGTGGAGAAACTCAGTACCTTCCGGATAGAGACCTGCGGCCATGTGCAGTTTCTTCTCCCTCTGCAGTCGATTGGCCTGACCGACATACCACATGTATTCACCTTTTACGGGGGCCCAGTTATAGGCCACCTTATCAGCAATACCCAGTGTACCGTTTTTATCGATATCCACGTTGCCCAGCATCCGCTCATCAACAGGCGAAACAGCCACATCCTGCTCTTTTAACATCGCCTCAACAATCGCAAGATTGACTTTATAGATCTCATAATTCTGATGGCCGTTCGTATCGGTACGAAACGCTTCCGGCAGACGAATCAAAACATCATCCGTTGAACCGTTGGTTGGCCAGAATGTACCTAAAAAAGGATAATAGGCAAACGCCCGCCAACCGGTATATTCATTATCCGGGTTACGATCAAACCCTTCGGCATCAAATTTAAAATAGGCGTCCGGAATAAATCCATCCCACTGACCATCACCCTTTGCATCCCACTGCTCAGGCAGTTGAGTCAATTTTTTAGTCAGAATAATGTCACCCGACTCACTGAGATAGTTATCTACCTTGATGTATTCATCTATTGCATCATCACTGATAGCGGCTACCGCATCAGTGCGGTCAAGAAACAGATTGGTCCAGGGATTAACACGCGCCGGCTCAGCAAAACTGTAAGATTGCTGCAGGTCATCATCATTCAAAAAGTTTGGGCGCTGAGATTTAGTGTGACAACTAAAACAGGGATTATGCACACCACCCTCTTGATCGACAGTATCTGTGTAACACTGTGAAGGGATGTACGCAGTAGTGTTAACTAAACTTCTATCCGTTAT
>JAKSCN010000181.1 GCA_022360595.1 Chromatiales bacterium | reverse complement strand
GGCCATTTTTTGCCCAGCGGCGTTATCAGTCGCTTATGTAGGTTCACTACACGGCGCTTCTTCTGCCTTGCTGGACAAAAAATGACCTTGGCAGTGATAATCAAATTAGTGTCAACAGGCCCTAACACTAAGTTTTTTCATCAATGCCGATCAAGTTTAGTGTTAACAGGCTAGAGGGGGGGGAATATTATGTGGTGGCGAGCTAGCTCATATCTGTTGCTGCTGTTAACGCTGATCAGTTCTGTCGAAGCGAGTGATCTTGATGTTGTCACTATGCGCAATGGGGATGTCCATAACGGCAATCTCTCCCAGCCCTATTTCGACCTGCAAACCCCCTATGCAGCCCTTCGTATCCCCTATGCCGTGATGGCCCGTCTGCAGCTAGGTGAGAAGGGGGAGTCTGATCAGATAGAGACCATCTCCGGTGATCGTTTCACCGGGGATCTGCAGCATGGGGAGTGGATGATGCTGCGTACCCTTGACCCGGAGCTTCCCCTGGATAGTACAGGGATCAGCGAAATTACTTTCGCGGCACAAGCTAAGCGAGCAGCCGTTACAGGGGGGAGCGATCAAGTCATTGCCCATAACGGTGATATCTTTTCGGCACGGATTCTAACCACAGATCTTCTGCTGACAGGGGAAGAGGGCATTAAACTGATTCCCGCCTCACAGATAGCCACCATCGATTTGGTTATCGATGAAGATGATGGCAGTCTGCTGGCTAGAGTGCGCAGTACTGATGAATCCGTCTATCTTGGAAAACTTCCCAGGTCTCAGATACAACTGAAAGTCCATGATAATAAGCTGACCCTCGATTTGAATAAACTGAGTGCCTTACAGTTTGGTGTTGGAGGACGGCAACCACAACTGCGGCATCTCTACCGGTTATCTGTTGGTGACGGTGAGCTGCTCCAGGATCGTATGCGCGATGGTCGTTTTGCCCCGATACTGCGCAAACTGCCGGGTGGTGAAGCGGTGCGTGGCGATCTGCAAGGCGACGGTGATGGTGACGAGCAACCGGCTACCCGTCCCAAATTAAAACCTTTCGCCATTGGTCTGCATGAGGTGACCTTTCAGGAGTATGACCTGTTTGCTCAGGCGACAGGGCGTGACAGACCTGATGATCAGGGTTGGGGGCGAGGGTATCGGCCAGCGGTGAATGTCTCCTGGGAGGATGCCGTTGCCTACACCAAATGGTTGAGTCAACGCACCGGTCAGCGCTACCGGCTGCCTACCGATGCGGAGTGGGAGTATGCCGCCCGTGGCGGAACCGAAAGCCGTTTCTGGTGGGGGCAAAAGGTTGAGCTGGATATGGCGAACTGCGAGGGTTGCGGCAGTCTTTGGGATGGGAGTAAAAGTGCACCGGTGGGCCGTTTCTCAGCCAACCCGTTTGGTTTGCATGATACAGCGGGCAATGTCTTCGAATGGGTGGCCGACTGCTGGAATGACAGCTATGCCGATGCTCCGGAAGATGGCTCAGCGATGCAGACTCGGGGTTGTGGAAAGCGTGTTATTCGCGGTGGCGCCTGGAGTTTTCCGCCGCACGAGATCCGCTCAGCCAATCGCTGGCGTGATTTTCCATCGCGCAGTAGTGACGATACCGGTTTTAGGGTGGCCCGTGATCTTTAAGGCTTTATAACAGTTTACGCCTGTCCACCACCTCGAAATCGACAGTAATGCTGGACCCGTCTTTGAAGCTAAGGGTGAGGGGGATCTTATTGCCCGCCTTGATATCCTTGCTCTCATAGAGCATCAGGTGCAATCCCGATTCATTACTGAACTCCAGACTGCCCTTGGCCGGGATCTCCAGCTCTTTCTGCTGGATCATTTTGGCCAGATCATTGACCACCACTGATTTGTGAATCTCAATGCTGGCGGTATTGGGGCTGGAGGCGGCAACCAGATACTTCGGATTGTCACCATCGTTGTGTAGAGTCATTAGTGCGGCGGTAACCCGAATGACCGGTGGAATTTCCGCGATCCAACCGTTCTCGACCCGAATGGCATCAGCCTGCTGCTGACCACAGGCGGTGATGAGTACTAGCGCGAGAAGGAGGGTTGTACAACGGATGGACAGTGACATATCGGTTACCGGCAATAGGGGGGGTGTCTGAATGTTAAAAACATCCTCTGGCTGAAGTCAATCTGTGCAGCCGGAGGAGTTTCCTGACATTAGGCATAGTGGTGTCTACTTTGTTCCCTTAGGATAGGTTGTACTGCGTAGGGATTGATAGAATGACGAACTAGGGCCTGTTAACACTAATATAGTTGGTTGACTGCTCTACTGACCAAGAATTGAATTAAGACCATGACGTTTGATGCTGCTATTTTGCTACTGCTTTTACTCGTTGTAGTGGGACTATTGATCCACCAACACTATCGTCAACGACTGCTGGAGAAGCTGTTTCACAGCTCCCAACAGCAGACAGAGACACTGATTAGCAACAAGATTGCCGGTCTGTTTCATCAGTTTGAAGCCTACCTGTCGCTACGTGATCGGCTGGATCTGAAACAGGGGCTGCCCTACACCCCCTATTGGTCAGCGGGGCCCGATTTTCTCAAGGTGATTACCGAACACTGCCTGCAACATCGCCCTAACACAGTGGTTGAGTGCAGTAGCGGTTTGACCACCCTAATGCTGGCGCGCTGCTGCCAGCTCAATCAACAGGGGCATGTCTATAGTCTGGAGAATGGTGAGCAGTATGCTGAGGCGAGCCGTGAACATCTACAGCGCTATCAACTGACGACCGAGGCGACGGTAATTCATGCGCCGTTGGAGACCAAGTCGGCGAATGGCAAACCCTTTCAATGGTATGCGATTGACCAGCTCCCGAAGGGGAGTATCGATATGCTGGTGATCGATGGACCGCCCGGTTTTCTGCAGAAGCACTCCCGTTACCCGGCGCTGCCGCTGTTGTTCGATCGACTGGCGGATCACTGCACCATCTTTATGGACGATGCCGATCGCGATGATGAACGCGAGATTGTTGAGCTGTGGCTTTCAGAATATCCTGAGCTGACTCATGAGTTCATTAAAACAGAACGGGGCTGCTCGGTACTGACTTTAAACAGGTCCTAAGAAGAGGCGTTGTAATGGGTATCCCAGGTTGCCAATGCCTGCTCTAAATCCCCCTCTGCGCCAATCCGTTCCCAGAAGATTTTAAAGTCGGTTTGAGCCTGCTCAAGCTGGAAACGCATGGTACGGCTTTTATCTTTCAGGAACAGACGGATGTTGCTGTCGACGGTCTCCAGATAGTCGCTGGCCAGATCGTCGGCCCAGATCGTTGCGGTTTCGCCCAGTAGTACTCCGTCCCGGTAGGCTTTCATGATGCCGAAACTTTCACGTTTCACGAAACTGTTGATCACTGCTTGCGGTTCACGAGTGAGATGAACATAAAAGGCATCGTCGCCATACTTCCGGTCCAGTCGCCCAAGAAACCAGGAGAGCCTGTTATCCGCTTCGATATGGTTTGCCGGATAGTTGAGGCGGGCGTCACCAACCAGATGACTCAACGACTCATGACCGGCTTTGTAGTTGCTGATATGTCGGCAAGCCTCAATAAAGGTGCTGGACCCGCAGCGGCCACTGTTAAGAATGAAAATGTTCATCGGTTGTTAAATCACTTTTGCCTATCACGTCTGACCAAGCCGCACGGTGTGCCGGATAGTGACGGATGTTATCGATAATCGCTGCCAGTCGTGCTTCCCGGTGGTGGGCTGAATGAAGTAGCTGATAACCTCGACTCTGTTCACCAAAGTTATACTCGATGTTGTCGATGAAGCGCTGTAGCTGTTGCCGTGCCGTTACTGTCTCTGGGTGGCTGTGCCACCAGGCAGTCGGATCGTGAATGATCATTTTTAGGCGCTCCAGGTCGGTGAGCAGTTGGTTGCGCTTATCCCGGTATTTGCCGCGCAGTGACTGCTCGGTCTGCCCCACAACGGTACTAATCGCTTCCCGGTTTGGTAAATGTTGTGGATAGCCTTGTTCAGTTAATGCGGTCACGGAGAAGAGCATAACATCACCGTAAAACTGACGAGTAAAGCGACACTCCAGATCAATTTTTCAACGGAAGCGATTTCCTCTTGAACTTTTGCCATTGTAATTGAAACACGCACCACACCTTCAGGTTGACCCGCCTCCTCAAACAAGACTGCATAATACAACATCGGCTCACTCAAAGTTGGACTGATGCGTTTAGAACTCCCCGAACCAGAAGAAATTGCCTGAATCACCTCTACCCGATTTTTGTGAT
>JAKSCN010000401.1 GCA_022360595.1 Chromatiales bacterium | reverse complement strand
TACGTCTATTACTACCCACAAAACAGATATTCTCTTATCGACGTCCGACTGGAAAACTTTAAGCAGTGTGGGGAAATTGAGAGAGGACTATTTGCGGGGCAACTGAGGGAAGATAGCGGAGACGATGAGAGAGTGTCTCCGCTATCCTTGTGTTTGCTACAGAATAAGCGGCTCTTCGCTAAGATATCTCTGAATAACATCGTTATCCAGGTCGCCCTCTTGATTCAATGACCAGCTTTGGTTTTTGACACCGCCGGTGATCATATGGATGACGGCCGCTTCAATGGCGGACTGAACACAGAGCTGGGTGGGTTCGTTGGTGGTGAAACCGGCTTCCAGTTCCAGAAGCTTTTTGTACTCAACGAATTTGAAAACCCCGGTCTGCACCTCTTGCGAAATAATGGTCTTTGCCGTTGATACATTAGTTAAGATACGCCCGGATCTCACATCAACAGCGCGCAGATTGACCGTGACCTGGTCGACCCTGTATTGATCCGACGCACCAATACCCAGAAAGCGTGCCCCGGAACCACCAGTCTTGATGTTGGTGTCATAGGCCACGACTCCCCCTTCCAGGAGTACATTGGCTGATAATAACGGAGGGAGTCTCTTGGTGTTATTGATTGGGGTATTCGGTTGCTTTTGGGATGCACGAATGATTTTTCGTTCAGTGAGGAGATTTTGTAAACCTTCACGTTCGAGCACAATAAACCAACCAGAGTCATTGAGCGCCTGAGAGAGCATCGATGTTGCGCCCTGTGTCACAGCAGTGGAAAACGCACTGGCTGGTGAGGGTTTGTATTGCCCGGTTTGATCACGAAAGTTATAGATGGATACAACAATTCTGCCTTTAGGTGATGGCAATGAGATGAGATCGGTATAACTCGATGTTCGTGGAGAAAGTGTTGCCCCCTGTTTTGCTAACTCGTAAGTGTTTACATGAGAACATCCTGCCAGGAGACTCAGTGTTAAGAGCGCAAGGAGATGAGAAACACGCTTAGCATGCCAATTCATTGAGTAATTCATTGCTGCGTCCTGCCTTACTGTTAATCGGGTATCAGTCCATTTACTTCAATTTGTGTTGTCTCGTTGGTCAGCAGATCTGTGATTGTCACAGACAGCGTGCCATCCGGGCTCTCGTCGATCTGAATGGTGTAGTCATCCGTTGCCAGAAAGCCGGAGTTACCATCGCCGACATCGGCAAGCAGTTGACTGATCAGTCTTGACTCCAAAGAGCTTGTTAGCCGGTCCAGTGCGCTGGTCTGGGTACGGTCTTCAAAATCGGGATCTTTATGGTCGTTTTGTGCCTGGGCGTTACTCAATAGATAGCTTCCGTTGAGTGGATTACCGCCAAAACTTGGGTTGATGGGAGTGTACACCAATTCGCTGGCGCCGCTGAGTGATGGCGCTGCTGCTATGAAGCAGGCCCCTATAATGGATAGATATATTTTCATGTCGACCTCGTAACATGGTTTTTTATAGTTCGTCTCTTTCCAGATCAATATGATCTGAGAACAACTCCTGCAATCTGACCCTGTTGAGCTTCTCTTCAATCTGCTTTGCGGTCTGTTCCGCGATCTCCTTGTAGTTTGTCCGGCCAGGGTTGAGAAAGATCTTGAAAACCTGTCTGGAGCGGTACTCAATCCAGATCAAGCTGCCCCATCTTGCCGAAGGTCGCTCAAATACCGTCAGGCTGTATCGACTGTTGGGGTTGTTGAATTGCCGGTAGTTTGTGAAGTCGCGATAAAAGTCGCGGCCCACGCGGGTGACCGTCCTGTCGATGACGATGCCCGGTATCTCATCGAGTGAGGCAGTATCATCAATGACTTCAGTATCAATCTCAGTCGCTATCGATGGGATTGCCACTAAAAGTAGGAGCAGTGCACATGCCGGATTCAATTTTGATGCTTTCATTGCCAATAAATAACAGAGAACTTGAACGGGGCAAGTCCTCTGTTATCTCCTGAGTTACAGCGGTGTTTGGCTGATTGACGCCTGATTACCCGCGCCTCCCGCCTGAGATATGGTGGCAGTGTTCATATAGCCGCTCTGGTAAACAGTGGCCATGTTCTCCACGCCGGCTACGCCAAGGCCGCTCTGATTAATAGTAACGATGCCGTAGTCCCCCATCTGTTGGACATCGGTGATGTTGCCAGACCCTGTCTGATCGATTAAGGAGTCATTGCCAAAACCGTCTTGCGTGATGGTGGTGAGCAGATCGATACCATTGGTTTGACTGGTTGTCGCGATGTTGCCGTCACCTGCCTGGGAAACGGTTGATCGAGCGGTGTCGGCGCTCTCTTGGTAGATACTGGCATCGTTTTCATTGCCGCTCTGGGAGATCATGGCAGTGGAGTCAATGGTCAAGGCATCGAAACTATTCTGATCAATAAACGCAGTGTTCATATCGCCGCTTTGATTAATAGTTGCGCTGCTGTACCAGGTGTCGTATTGATAAACTTCCGCATTCTGTGCTCCCCCTGTTTGCCAGGCTTCAGCATTGGACTCAAGGGAGAACTCCTGGGTGATGAGCGCGATGGAGTCCGCTGCATAATTTTGGACAATCAAGGCGGTGTTAAATTCGGCCATGTCGAACTGGTTAATGGTGGCCTGTGCCCAATAAGACTCATCTGTCTGCCTGATGGTCGCGGTGTTGTTCCACGCCTCCAGTGTCTGATTGATGCCCGCACTGGCGTTTTCTGACATTGTCATCTGATGTATTTGGGCAATATTCTCCAGGCCGCTTTGAGTGATATTGGCCGTGGCGCCGGCGGCGTTATGCTGTTCCACATCAGCCATATTCAAGTCACCCTGAATATTGACGGTAGAGTACATTGAAAACGTAGAGTTTCCCTGTATCACGGTTGTGTTGTTGTCATTACCGTTCTGCATGATTTCGGAAGAGGAAAAATCCACGCCGACCTGCTTAATATCAGCACTGTTGCCGTCACCAGACTGGTCGATAGTTGAGCTGCTTTCGTCGGCATTGACCGATGAGATGGCCAACAGCATCGCTGCCGTGATAGCGCTGAGATGATACCTGTTTTTCATGTCGACACCTTTTTCGTTAAAAATTAGTCATCTTTTGGTAATGCCATACCGAATCAGATAACTCTGGAAATATAAGCGGGTAAAAAACTGCATATACACCGAACCCAGATTGATTTTGGGGTACTATCAAGCCTATGTGAGATGCCACTTTTCTGAAGGTAGGCGTAGACCCTATATTGAAGGCGGGGACACTGTAGGTGGGGGTGGGTGAATGAAATATCAGCATGTCTTTACTGACTGCTGGAATAGATTAATTTTGCTGCAATACTCGGACAGATTGGTTGTTGCCGGTGTGTTTAATGGCAACCGAATGGTGGCTGCCTGTCTGGGTCACTTGTGTGTAATTGAATGAGCCATTCTGCTCCACCAGGGCGTAGTTATGACTGCCGTACTGCTCTATGTTGGCGCTGTTATAAGACCCTGTCTGATCCACCGCTATCAGATTATTATCACCGTACTGATGCGCATAAACACTATGGTAACTGCCGGTTTGTGAAACGATGAGACTGTTTAGCATGCCAGACTGGGCGGTGACGACGATATTGCTATTACCTGTTTGGGTAATGGATTGGAAGTTCTTAACGCCATTCTGATGGCTTGTTACACTGTTCTCAATGCCTACCTGGGTAAGGTCGAAGAGCCCGCTTTGTCCCTGCTGATAGATGTCTGCAATATTCAGATCACCCACCTGATCAATATCCACGCTGAGTCTGTCAGGCACTTCTCTATAGGTGTCCAAGTCGCTGGCGCATGCTTGCCAAACGGTGCCTGTCTGTAGCAAGACAGCGACTAGAAGAGACTTATAGTATTTGAGTAGCCAGTTGAACACTAGAGCACCTCGTAGATAACACTAGGGCCTGTTAACACTAATTTGATCATCACTGTTGAGCCTAAAAAAGCACCAATCAAGGCACGAGGAGCGCAGTTTGGTCGCTCCAAATAAGTGACGAGTAACGCCGAGTGGTGTTTTTTTAGGCTCAACCCCCTTTTTTAAATGTATGGGGGTCACAGGCCATTTTTCGCCCAGCGGCGTTATCAGTTGCTTATGTAGGTTCACTACACGACGCTCCTTCTGCCTTGCTGGACAAAAAATGGCCAATGGCAGTGACAATCAAATTAGTGTTAACAGGCCCTAGCCTTGATCCTTAACCGGTATGGTCTCTGTTGGTATGCCGGGCTGGTCGTCGGGTGTTTCGACCTGCGGGGCAGCGTCATCCAGGATGTCGCTCTCCATGTAGAGATCGTTTGGGTCGGTATAGCCGAGTATTTTTGGTATACCCTGATCGATCTGCGCCCAGACCAGACGGCGGTGTAGCTGCTTCAGCTCATCGAGGTAGAGCCTACCAGTGGCGCCTTCAAAGGTTTCGCGGCTGTTGCCCTGCAGGCGCGCCAAGTGCGGAATAAGCTGATAGCTATCTATGCCCATGGCGTAGAGACGCTGCAACAGTGCCGAGCCTGGCTGATAGGCACTGCTCAGTGCTTCCCTGCTCAGTGGCTGATCGGTATTGGAAAGCAAGATCCAGGGGATGTCCGGG
>JAKSCN010000344.1 GCA_022360595.1 Chromatiales bacterium | reverse complement strand
CTGTTCCAGGATCTCGGTCGCCTGGGCCGCATCCTGTTCAGAGACACCAGCGATAGTCAGATCCACCAGCGTCCCAAAGGCGAGGAAGCGGGTGTGGGTTACCGGTGTTTGCTCAGCGCAGCCCGCCAATAGTAGAAGCAGCAGACAGAGAATTAGCTTGTTATTGGCGCGTAAAGCGATCATTGGCGAATCTGTTTTTCGATCTTATCCATCAGCAGGGCGCTGATGTTCAGGTTGTAGAGCTTGTCCAGCTCACGAATACAAGTGGGGCTGGTGACATTGATCTCGGTGAGGTAGTCGCCGATTACGTCCAGGCCGGCGAACAGAATACCGCGCCTCTCCAGTTCGGGAGCCACTTGCTCGGCGATCCAGAGGTCCCGCTTGGATAGCGCTACACCCTTGCCGGTTCCTCCCGCCGCCAGATTGCCCCGGGTCTCGCCCTCTTTGGGGATACGGGCCAGCGCATAAGGAACGGGTTCGCCGCCAACCATCAGGATTCGTTTGTCGCCGGCGCTGATCTCTGGGATGAATTTCTGCGCCATTGCGAAGCTTGTGCCGTTGTCCGTAAGCGTTTCTATAATGACGTTGAGATTGGGGTCGTTAGGGGTAACCCGGAAAATTGAAGCGCCGCCCATGGTGCCCAGTGGCTTCAGGATAATATCCTGATGTTCCTGATGAAATTCGATGAACTGCTGGTGCTGGCGGGAGACCAGCATTGGTGTGCAGCATTGAGGAAACCAACTGGTGAACAGCTTCTCATTGCAGTCGCGCAGGGCTGATGGGCTGTTGACCACCAGTGAGCCGTTCTGCTCGGCCTTCTCCAGCAAGTAGGTGGTGTAGATGTACTCCATGTCGAAGGGAGGGTCCTTGCGCATCAAGATGACATCCATGCTGTCCAGCGTGCGGGTCTCCTGTTCATGGAACTGGAACCAGCCGTCAGGTGCGTCGGTGACACTGAGGCGGGTCAACTGGGCAAAGACGGTGCCATCTTTCAGAAACAGATGTTGTTGTTCGGCATACCATACCTCCCATCCCCGGGCCTGGGCTTCCAGAAGCATGGCGAAGGTGCTGTCTTTCTTGATATTGATGGAGTCGATCGGGTCCATCACAACGCAGAGTGAAATTTTCATGGGCGTATAATAACCGAGCCAGGGGTTGTTAACACTAATTTGGTAGCCTCTATTCGGCTGGGCTTCAATCAAGTTAAAGGTCTCTCCAAAGAATGGACAATAACCTTATGAGTTGCAGTAGCTTTAATCGCCTGCTATCGTCTTAGATGCTATATTCAAACAGCATTGATCGCTGACCAAAAAGATAATAAGAAAACCGGCTGAGCCTGGGGAATGAAAAGCATGTTATGGTGTAACGAAGGTCTTTTGGTGGGACACAGGGGGCTAGTGCCTTATGAAGAGGCTGATTTATCGGCAGCGCAACTGTAAATCTCTTTCCGTTATTGCACTGTTTATTTTTTTATTACTGGGAATTGTGAACTCTGTCGCAGTGTTGGCAGCGGAGGATGATGACTATCTCAAGGCGATTGAGATGGAAATCGATAAAGTAGATGCAAAGCCCAGTGGCGGAGGCGCAGCATCGGAGTCCGCAGGAAAGGGGTTCTCTTCTGGTATGACGATTGAGGAGTTTGAGGAGGAGTTGGCAACCAAATATACAGGGACTGCCCGCTTCTACGAAAAACTGCCAAGACGGACGCAGCAGGAGATTTACCAGGAGTATAAAGATGGCGCTTCGATCTCTGAGGTGAGAACCAAAGTGATGAATCGCTTTCTTCGCCGATAACCGGGAAACTGAAACTTTCTTGTGTTACCAAGCTATAAGCGATTTCTGGTCGATATCTGGATCAGAGGCCTCTTGGATACAAAACATAATATTAACGAGAGAGATTTAAGAGATGTGGATAAGAGCTATTGGTGGTCTGTTGTCGCTACTTTTGTGGATTTCAACGAATAGTGTAATCGCTGCAGAAGAGGAGGCGGAGCTCAAAGTAGGTGAAGGGGAGGACCTGATTTCACTCTACAAGGGGAAACCTTATCTCCATGTTATGCATGATGGGCGTTCGGTGAAAGTGGAACGCACCCAGGACCCCGACTATGAGTTGCGAGGTTATTTTGCCAAAACCGGCCGTAAGTGCCCCCCTTTCTGTCTGCGCAGCATGGAGGTCGATCCACGCGTCGAAACGGTGGGTGAAATTGAAATTTTCGATTTTATGGAGCACCAAATGCGAGACGGCACAGGTCTCCTCATCGATGCGCGTACCCCGAGCTGGCATGCTAAAGGCACGATTCCGGGATCAATCAACATCCCATTCACCGAATTGACCAAAGATGCCGAAGATCTGGAAATGATCGAACATTTGGAGTTTTTTGGCGCCAAGCCCCGGGAAGAGGTTGGGACAATGACCCGCAAGCTGGAAGAGTGGGGCGTGA
Organism: Chromatiales bacterium; assembly: GCA_022360595.1. Classification (GTDB taxonomy): domain Bacteria; phylum Pseudomonadota; class Gammaproteobacteria; order Chromatiales; family Chromatiaceae; genus BM503. The sequence continues at coordinate 2,931 of JAKSCN010000344.1, read as the reverse complement.
TGGATGCAGGACACAAAACTGAAAACTGGGACTTCAGTAACTGCAAAGAGTTGGTTCTTTGGTGTAATGGTCCTTCTTGCGGACAGTCTCCGCGCGCTATTCAAGGCTTGCTCGAAGCGGGTTATCCACCTGAAAAGTTGAAGTATTACCGCGGAGGAATGCAGGTTTGGCAGCTTTTCGGTTTGACTACGATAATGCCGGAAAGTTGATCAACTTCTATCAATTTTGGTCGCTAACAAGTCATTGTGGCGATGTGGGAGCAGGGTTATGAGCAGTGGAGCAGTGGCTGTGAGTGAAAATATGGAGGTCGATATCTCTGGGCTGAAAGTGATGGTTATTGATGATAGCAAAACCATCAGACGGACGGCTGAGAGTTTGTTGAAAAAGGCCGGGTGCGACGTGTTTACTGCCGTAGACGGTTTTGAGGCGCTGGCGATTATTGCCGATACCAATCCGGATGTGATTTTCGTGGATATCATGATGCCCCGCCTGGACGGTTATCAGACCTGTGCTCTGATTAAGAACAATGACGATTTTAGACAGACGCCAGTCATTATGCTCTCCTCGAAGGATGGGCTATTTGATCGTGCGCGTGGTCGTGTGGTGGGTTCCGAGCAGTATCTGACCAAACCCTTCACGAAAGATGAATTGCTGGATGCCATCCGCAAACATGTGATGCGCGCGGCCTAGCGGCAAGTGGCGATTCTGGATGAAGAACACCCTATTTTATCTTTGATATCCAACTGGGCTTTGATGAGATGAGAAGTTTTTTTAAAAAAAATGATGCGACGAAGGATCAATCAACAGCGGACAGTACGGGAGAGAAAGGTACTGTACTGATTGTTGATGATTCACCAACCGAAATACACATACTGCGCGGTGTATTGGAAAAGGCGGGCTATAGCGTGCTCACCGCTGAAGATGGTGAGACAGGTATCCAAACAGCAGTAGAGAATATACCCGATCTGATCTTGATGGATGTGGTGATGCCTGGCCTGAACGGCTTTCAGGCGACCAGACAGCTTTCTAAAAAGTCTGAAACCTCCCATATTCCCATCATCATGGTCACCACAAAAGACCAGGAGACGGACCGCGCCTGGGGGTTACGCCAAGGTGCGAAAGAGTATGTGGTCAAACCTGTAAAGCCGGCTGAATTGCTGGAGAAGGTTAACTCTGTACTCCAGGCCTGATGTTTCAAGAGGACCTATGGAAAATAGTGCACCTATCGAACTGATTGAGCTTCTCCGGGATATTGAACGCAGAAGCCGGGCAAATGCTGCCGGTATTCCCAAACAGCAGGATGAACAGACCTTTTGGGAAGGCATACTGTGCCGTATTGCCGGCGCCAATGTGGTGGTGCCGCTGAATGAAGTGAAGGAGATCCTGAACTTTACTCCAACCATCACCCTGGTTCCCGGCACCAAGAATTGGATGTTGGGGGTAGCCAATATTCGCGGTAATCTGTTACCGATTATCGATCTGCAGCAGTTTCTTGGCGGAAAACCTATTTTGATAGGACGAAGAACCCGGGTATTGGTGAGTAACCATGGTGAGGTGTTTGCTGGGTTGCTGGTCGAGAATGTCCTTGGGATGCGCCACTTTCCTGAAGACCAGGATGTCGATGCGCCAGCCGTGACCGGCCTGATGCGGGAGTACATACAAGGCGGTTGTATGGTGGATGGCGAGCATTGGCCTGTGTTCCGAATTGGCCGATTGGCGGAGAGTCCGGGGTTCCAGATGGCGGCTGCCTGATGTGTGTTACTTTGCCGCGCGGCGAATCGAGTTATTTTGAAGTTTATAAGCAGAACTATACTCTGTCGGGAGAGAGACTGAGATGAGTAAACGGTCTAAAGCGGGGGGGGCCTCCGCAACGAATAAATGGGTTGTCTTTCTATCAGTGGGGGTACTGGCGGCGTTGGTGTTGGCGCTGCTCTCATATTTGCATGTATCCAAATCGGAGGCCAACGAAGAGGGGTATCTGCTGCGCACGGTAGAGCAACGCGTGATTTCCCAAAAGATTGCGAAACACGCACTGGCGGCGGCATCGGGTGATCAAGGCTCTTTTGCCGAATTGCAGAAGGCCCGAGATGAGTTTGAGACCTTGCTTAATCAGCTTAAGCTGGGTGACCCGAAAGAGGACCTGCCGGCCTCTCCAAGGGCGATCAGCTCAGACCTTAAGGCCTATGAAAATGCCTGGCTCGAGCTGCGTCAGAATGCGGATGACATTCTTGCCAACCGTGACTCGGTTCTCTCGGTGCGCGAATTCATTGGGGTAATCACCGAGTTCGTTCCGCAACTGCAAGAGCTCTCTGCGGAGGTGGTTGACACCTTGATCAAGCAGAAAGGCACACCGGAGCAGATCGCTCTGGCTTCCAGCCAGTTGATGCTGATTGAACGTATCGACAAAAACGTAACCAAAGTACTCTCGGGTGGTCAGGCCACTGCGGCGGCGATCGATCAGTTCAGTCGCGACTCCGACCGTTTTGGTCGAGTTCTGGAAGGTATGTTGCAGGGTAGTGATTCACTGCACATTGAGAAAATCGACATGGGTCAGGCGGTCGACCGGCTGCGCGATGTGGCCATGCTATTCAGCTCGATCAAAGATCACGCTGATGAAATTATCGAAACCATCCCTTCAGTACTACCGGCGCTGGAAGCCGCCAGCCAGGTAACCGAAGTCTCTGACCGCGTTAACCTCGCTGCCGATGAGCTGATCACCAAGTACAATCAGGAGCCAGGCCGGATAAGCGTGTTGGGCATTAAGGTTGGCCCTATTGTGATTACTGTCTTTGGTCTGTTGGCCGCCGTATTGATGACCATCCTTGGTTATACCCAGGTGAACCAATCAAGACGTCGCGCGGAAGAGAGTAGAGAGCAGAATGAGCGTAACCAGGAAGCGATTCTGCGACTGCTTGATGAGATGGGTGACCT
>JAKSCN010000394.1 GCA_022360595.1 Chromatiales bacterium | reverse complement strand
TTCTACCGAACGATCAGAGTTCAGGACATGGTGGGCAAGCCGTTGGTGGATCGTATTCAGCCGGTGCAGCTTGAAGGCGTGCCGATGTGGTTTATTGAGCGGTTCCCGCTGGAGACTCCCATCGGTGAATCAACGGTTATGGCTGGTTGGGTGCAGGCTGGGCAGGTGATTGTACGCAGTCACCCTGGTTTTGCCTATCGGCAACTGTGGCAGAACGCTGTCGATACCTTCTGGTGGTTTCTTGTCAGTTCGCTGGTTGTGCTGTTAATCGGGATGAGCCTGTTGCGTATGGTGCTGAAGCCTCTGCGGGATATTGAACATCAGGCTAATGCCATTTTTAATCGGGAGTTCCCAGTCATTGAGGATCTACCCAAAACGGTGGATCTGCGGCGTATTGTCGAGGCGATGAACCGGATGACTGCGAAGGTCAAACAGATGCTGGCCGAATTGGAAAGGTTGGCTGAGGGTTTGCGTGGGCAGGCTCATCGACACCCGGTGACGGGGTTGTCCAATAAGCGCCACTTTCTCAATGCGGTGAATACGCTGCTTGATACGCCTGAAGAGTGTTCGTCCGCCATTCTGGCGTTGGTTGAATTGAAAGCGTTCAAGGCATACAACGATAGCAGAGGTTACCAGGCCGGTGATGAGCTGCTCAAAGAGATGGCAGAAGCGTTGCGGCTAACGGCTGACCAGTTGCCTAAGGTACAACTTGCTCACCTTAGCGGGGCCGACTTCGCGCTGTTCATGCAGGACTGCTCGTTTGATGACGGGCGTGAACTGGGGCAAAAGCTCTCTACAATGTTGGCGGGCATATACGGTACCGGCAAGCTGGATGAACCGGATGTTGGGCATGTGGGCATGGCCTATTTTGATGGCGGGCAGACTTTGTCCGAACTACTCTCTCAAGCCGATATGGCTCTACGCACCGCCCAAAGTCAGGAGGCCAACGCCTGGTATCTCTGTGCTCCGGATGAGGTTGATCCGAACAATGTCAAAACCGCTACAGATTGGCGCAGTGCTATTTTGGATGCCCTTGAGACCGACCGGGTGGTATTGCAGTATCAGCCGGTTTTCGCCTGTACTGATCGCCAGATTATGCACCACGAAGTGTTTGTCCGGTTCAAAGAGAAGAGTAACTCAGGTCAGGATACGCTGGTCTCTGCCGGTGTTTTCATGCCGCAAGCTGAGAGCTTGGGATTGACGGCGGAGATTGATCGTGCAGTAATCGGTAAGGTATTGAATCGCTTGATGTACGAACAAGATCAGGATCACCGCTACGCCGTTAATATATCGCCCCCTTCCATCCAGCGCTCAACGTTCATCAACTGGTTAGGCGAGCAGTTGAGTGAGCACAGAGCAGTCTCCCATCGCCTGATTTTTGAGATGCCGGAGTACGGCGCTGTCTCTCAGCTCAAACAGGTACAGCAGTTCATTGAATTGGTGAAAAGCCATGGCGCAGCCTTCTCTTTAGACCATTTTGGTCGAAGCCATAGTGCTTTCGGGTATTTGAAGTCGATTAAAGCGGACTATCTGAAAATTGATGGCAGCTATCTCCGCGAATTGCACGACAACACCGATAACCAGTTCTTTATCCAAGCGCTCTCCGATATAGCCCATGGACTGGAGATCGAGGTGATCGGTGAAACCATAGAGACAGAGCAGACCTGGGTTCTGCTACCAGAGCTGAATGTTGACGGTGGGCAGGGGTACTATTTGGGGAGGCCGGAGTGAGGGGCTATGTAGATGCTTCTTTGCTATTGAAAAGGGAATCTATTGCGCTACGTATTTATAATTGTTTGGTGAAGCGCGCTCTTTTGCCATATATGGGTTCCTGATTTCTCGGAAAGCATGGTTAACCACGGCCTCCCACTATTAATTAGCAAGAATAAGGGGGCGAGTAGCTTATTCAACCACTTAGTAGGTTGCTTTCTGTTCAGGGATTGGGGCGCTTTTAATAATCCCTTTATGTATCAGATGATTAACTATTAGCTCAACACATTGATCAATGTTGTTGATACTTGTATCTACAATGATTTCGGGGGTTTCAGGCTCTTCATAAGGTGAAGAGATACCTGTGTAGGCCTTGATTAGACCGGCGCGTGCCTTTTTGTATAGACCTTTGGGATCTCGTGTCTCGCAAACTTCTAGTGGGCACTTAACATAAATTTCAATGAAATCGCCATCGGCTACCAGATCCCTCGCTTTCTGTCTGTCCGCACGGAAAGGGGAAATAAAGGCTGTTAGTGCTATCACTCCGGCATCAATGAAAAGTTTTGCTAATTCACCTATTCGGCGAATATTTTCATTGCGATCCTCATCAGAAAAACCGAGATCGTTGCAGAGGCCATGGCGTACATTGTCACCATCAAGCACATATGTGTTGGCGCCCAACTGATAAAGGCGCTCCTCTAGAGCATGAGCAATAGTGGACTTTCCAGCGCCGGAGAGACCAGTAAACCACAGAATAACGCTGTTATGACCGTTATTATTCGCACGTCTTTTACGGGTAACAGTTGGCTTATGCCAGACGATATTAGTATCCATTCTGTGCTGTGTCTTCCATAGTGTTGTGGCTGAGCCAAGAGTATATCAAGGTATTGCCTTTTCGCGTGTTAGTTGTTCCGTGTAATTTTAGTACGTATTTCACAAAATACCGAGTTGTGTGTGTAGATTTATCTGGCAAGGTCGGTAATGTATAATCTCGCGATGTTTTGACTGTGCGTTTTGAATGACCATTGGGGAGATGTCCGCGCTCCCTATTCTTGATAATTGTCCTTAAGAGTAGAACTTTCACTATGAAAGGTATAATCCTGGCTGGTGGCTCGGGCACCCGGCTTCACCCCTTGACTCGGGCGGTCAGCAAACAGCTGATGCCTGTCTACGATAAGCCCATGATTTATCACCCATTATCTACTTTGATGTTGGCTGGTATTCAGGAAATTCTAATCATTACCACACCAGAGGATCAAGCGGCTTTTCAGAAGTTGCTTGGAGACGGCAACCAGTTGGGTATCAGTTTGCAGTATGCGGTTCAGCCTAGTCCCGATGGCTTGGCCCAAGCTTTTCTCATAGGGGAGGAGTTTATCGGGAACGATACTGTCTGCCTGATTCTTGGGGACAATATCTTTTACGGACACAATCTTGCTCAGACGCTTCAATTGTCGGCTAAGCTGGAGAGGGGAGCCGTTGTGTTTGGCTACTACGTGCGTGATCCTGAACGCTACGGGGTAGTCAGTTTTAATGGTGGTGGTCAGGTGACTGACCTGGAAGAGAAGCCGGAGACCCCTAAGTCCAACTACGCGGTAACAGGGCTCTACTTTTACGACAATGACGTGATCTCTATTGCTAAGGGAATAGAACCTTCACCGCGCGGTGAGCTGGAGATTACGGATGTGAACAAAGCCTATTTGGCGCGTGGTGATCTTTCGGTTGAACTGATGGGGCGGGGTATCGCTTGGCTGGACACAGGGACGCATGCGTCGCTGCTTGACGCCTCCAATTTTATTAAAGTCATTGAAGAGCGACAGAATTTAAAGATTGCCTGCTTGGAAGAGGTGGCCTATTCAATGGGATATATTAACCGCGACCAGCTTCTGGATTTGGCCGGACCACTGTTAAAGAACGAGTATGGTCAGTATCTTATGCGCGTGGCTAATCTGGGAATGCATTAATGAAGTTTTCTCCCACCCAAATTCCCGAGGTGGTGGTGATCGAGCCCCAAGTGTTCGGTGATCATCGTGGTTTTTTTATGGAGACCTGGCGGCAGGACAGGTTTTCTGAAGTGGGGATTGAGCTACCTTTTGTTCAGGATAACCATAGCAGTTCCAGTAAAGGGGTGCTGCGAGGGCTTCACTATCAGATAAAACAACCCCAGGGGAAGCTGGTGCGTGTCATTGCCGGTGAGGTCTTTGATGTAGCTGTGGATCTGCGCAAAAGCTCGTCGACCTATGGCCAGTGGGCTGGGGAGATACTGTCGGCTGAGAATAAGAAGATGTTCTGGGTGCCGCCGGGTTTTGCCCATGGGTTCATTGTGACCTCTGACTACGCTGAGTTCATCTACAAATGTACGGACCTGTATGCGCCTGAACATGAACGCTGTATTCGCTGGGATGACCCTGAGATTGGTATTGAGTGGCCGGTTAGCAGTGACGCCCCGCCTGTGTTGTCGGCCAAAGATGAGGCGGGTGTCTGGCTAAAAGATGCTGAGGTATACCCTTAGCATGGCTGGATTGAAAATTTTGATTGCCGGTGCGGGGGGGCAGCTAGGTTGGGAACTTCAACGTACGGCGCCAGCAGAGGTTGATGTTCTGGCGGCTGATAAGAGACAACTGAACCTTCTGCAGCCAGATCAGGTTTGTGAACTGATTCATAGAGAGCAACCGGACTGGATTATCAATGCCGCAGCCTATACTGCGGTGGATAAAGCCGAGGATGAGGCTGATATTGCCTACGCAATCAATCGGGATGGTGCACGGCTGTTGGCTACCTGTGCCGCAGAACTTGGCGCTCAAATGCTGCACATATCAACAGATTTTGTTTTCAATGGCCAGAAGGGTACTCCCTATCTGGTTGATGATCAGCCCGGTCCGCTCGGTGTTTATGGTGCCAGCAAGCAGGCTGGAGATGAAGTTGTAGAGACTGCATTGGGTGGGCGCTGCGCCATTATTCGTACCGCCTGGGTCTACTCCGCGCACGGCAATAACTTCGTTAAAACCATGCTGCGTTTGATGACGGAGCGTGATCAGTTGGGCATTGTGGCCGATCAGATCGGTTCACCTACCTGGGCGAATGGTTTGGCCAGGGCTTCCTGGCGAGCGGTGCAGTTGAATCTGAGTGGCATGCATCACTGGACCGATATGGGGGTTGCGAGCTGGTACGACTTCGCTGTGGCGATTCAGGAGGAGGCCTTGGCTATAGGAGTGCTGAGGAAACCCTGCGTGATTAGTCCCCTTCGAACCGCCGATTACCCGACACCAGCCGCGCGGCCTGCCTACAGCGTATTGGATAAAACACCGACTTTACAAGCCTTGGGTCTGCAGGCAGTGCATTGGCGACAGGCGCTACGTGAGATGCTTGCTGAACTCTGATTCTGGAAATCGGTAAACCTGAAATTTTATAAAGTTAAGTGGGACAAACTTTTAAACTATGAATGAACAGATTGAACAGTATGCGCCCTCCAAATTATTGGTTACAGGTGGTGCGGGGTTTATCGGGGCAAACTTTGTCCACTATTGGCTGGATACCTATCCTCAAGATCGGGTGATTGTGCTGGATGCGTTGACCTATGCAGGAAACCGCGCCAATCTTGCCGGGTGTGAATCCAACCCCCAGTTTCAGTTCGTGCAAGGCGATATTTGTGATACCGGGCTGATAGAAAAACTCTTGCAGGATGAGCAAATCGACACTTTAGTGCACTTTGCTGCGGAGTCCCATGTGGATCGCTCCATACATGGGCCGGATGCCTTTATTGAGACCAATATTACCGGTACTCACTCTCTGCTGAAGGCAGCTAAAAAGGTCTGGCTGGATGGTGGTGGCATGAAGCACCGCTTCCATCATGTCTCTACCGATGAGGTGTATGGCACCTTGGCAGTCAATGATCCGGCCTTTGCCGAGACCAATCAGTATGCACCCAACTCACCCTATGCGGCCAGTAAGGCCTCTTCTGATCACTTGGTGCGAGCCTACCATCACACATATGGCCTGCAGGTGACTACCAGTAACTGTTCCAACAACTATGGCCCTTATCAGTTTCCGGAGAAGCTGATTCCCCTGGTGATTGCTAATATTTTGGATGGAAAGCCACTGCCAATTTACGGTGACGGTAAGCAGATCCGTGATTGGCTCTACGTGGATGATCACAACCGAGGTATTGATCTGATCATCCGCAAAGGCCGGTTGGGGGAGACCTATAATATCGGTGGCAACAACGAATGGACCAATATTGATATCGTGAAGCTCATTTGCCAGTTGTTGGATGAACGCTTCGAAGCTGACGCTACTATGCAGGAACGTTTTCCTCACTCCCCCCAGGTAGCAGGGCGTGGTGCTGAGTCACTGATCACCTTTGTGAAAGACCGTTTGGGGCATGATCGTCGGTATGCCATCGATGCCCGCAAAATCAGTGGCGAGCTGGGTTACGATCCAGTCGAGTCTTTTGAGACCGGTATACGTAAAACCTTGGATTGGTATCTCGACAATGAAGCGTGGTGGCGAGCGGTAATGGACGGCAGTTACCAGGAGTGGGTAGGAACCAACTACGATTGACTCCCCGCCTTGGGCAGCGTGGTTTCTATACGCTGCCCAAGGGGGGGGGCTCTATTCGCAAAACTCTTTAACTCTCTTCTTTTCTTCCTTGATCCGTTTCTCACGCTCCTCATCAGTCAGGCGCTGATACAGTCCATCTGGGGTTTTGAGTACGCGCGTGCCTATATCCTTGTAAATCTGTAGATTATTCCTGGCCGCTTTGCAGTTTTCTGCTTTGATTTCGTCCGATTCAGCCTTCCTGCGGGCTAACTCCTTCTTTTTCTCCTTGTCGGTCTCTGCATCCGCAGAGTTGTCTTCCTCTTTGTCATCCTCTGTTTTTTCGGGGGCGGGTGCAGGCTTAGGGTATTTGCGCGCTTTGATCTCTGTGGCCGCCTTGCCATCCGGGGGAGGAGATTGAGAGTAGACGGTAGTGCCATTCTCATCGACCCAGCGGTACATTTTGGCGTGCCCTAAGGTGGTAACGAACAGTGCTGCAATCCCAGCGATGACCATTGTGCGGAGTAACATAAGGATATCCATCATGAACTAATCAAACTTATTATCTCCGCATTATGCGACAGATATGGCTAATGGCAAGGGGTAAAGGCTAAATCTCGGGAGTTTCTATATTAGAAGTGATGTTTGGCTCGCATTTTCTATACAGAAAATAGGGAGCGAGGCCTTGCTAAGTGGCCGCTTTTCCTATTGAGCCAAACAGCTAATCCCTTGACCTGTAACTGGAATATTAGTAATTTGCATAGTTTCGATATTTTTCCCCAAGTTCACTAGAATTCGGTAGGGTATTCCCCGGCCAGTCTCTGGGAGGTTTTAACGTGGAATTAAGTGGTGCCGAGATCATCGTTCAGTGTCTGAAGGATGAGGGCGTTGAACATGTGTTTGGTTATCCTGGTGGTGCCGTACTGCACATCTATGATGCAATTTTCAAACAGGATGATGTGAAACACATTTTAGTGCGGCATGAGCAGGCGGCAACCCATGCCGCTGACGGTTATGCCCGCTCTACAGGCAAGCCCGGTGTGGCATTGGTTACCTCTGGCCCAGGCGCCACCAATGCGGTGACAGGTATTGCGACCGCCTATATGGACTCCATCCCGATGGTGGTGCTGACCGGTCAGGTGCCGACCCCGTTTATTGGTAGTGATGCCTTTCAGGAGGTCGATACCATCGGCATCACCCGTCCCTGCGTGAAGCACAATTTTCTGGTGAAGGATCTGAAAGATCTGGCGGAGACCATAAAGAAGGCCTTTTTCGTGGCCACGTCCGGTCGTCCCGGGCCTGTTGTCGTCGATATTCCCAAGGATATCACTGATCCAAATATCAAGATCAAATACGAATATCCGAAAAAGATCAGCATGCGCTCCTACAACCCGGTGAACAAGGGGCATTTGGGACAGATCAAAAAAGCGGTCAACCTGATGCTGGGCGCCAAGCGGCCGGTATTTTACACCGGTGGTGGTGTGGTGACGGGCGATGCTTCGAAACAGCTCACTGACCTGGTGAAAGAGCTGGGCTACCCGATTACCAGCACACTGATGGGATTGGGCGCCTACCCGGGTACCGACAGGCAGTTTCTCGGCATGCTGGGAATGCACGGGACTTACGAAGCTAATATGGCGATGCATGAGACGGATGTACTGATCGCGATCGGTGCCCGTTTTGATGACCGTGTAACCGGTCATATCGCCCACTTCTGCCCTAACGCGACTATCATTCACGTCGATATAGACCCATCCTCCATCTCTAAGAACGTTCGTGTTGATGTCCCCATTGTTGGACCGGTGAAAGGGGTGCTGCGCGATATGTTGAAGGTAGTGAAGGAACACAAGAAGAAGCCGGCTGAATCTGATCTTAAAAAGTGGTGGGCGCAAGTTGAGCAGTGGCGTGGTATGAATTGTCTACGTTACGATAACCAAAGCCCGCTGATCAAACCCCAGTTTGCGGTGGAGACCCTCCACCAAGTGACCAAAGGAGATGCCTTTGTCACCTCCGATGTTGGTCAGCATCAGATGTTTGCGGCGCAGTTTTATAAGTTCGATAAGACTCGTCGTTGGATCAACTCTGGGGGGCTGGGCACCATGGGGTTTGGACTGCCGGCCGCCATGGGTGTGCAGATGGCCCATCCGAAGGCCGATGTCGCCTGTATCACCGGCGAAGCCAGTATCCAGATGTGTATTCAGGAGCTGGCCACCTGCACCCAGCATGACCTGCCGATCAAAATCATGCTGCTCAATAACGG
>JAKSCN010000454.1 GCA_022360595.1 Chromatiales bacterium | reverse complement strand
GATTGTAGACGGCTGTCTGGATCAGCCCAGGCCATAGCGAGGTGCGCATGACCGACATATCCGCAGAGATCGGATTGGCCAGAACGACTGTGCCGTGACCGGGATCGAGCAGATCGTGCATTTCAGGGCTGATAAAGCTGTAGGTAACCACCTCTTGGAAGTCGCGATCAACCAGCACCTGCTTGGCGCGCAGCAGATCAAAGGTGACCTCGGGTTCACTCTCCATCACAGTAGCAGTCATGCTGCGCTTAGTGGGGATTTCGGTGTAGCCGTAGATACGCCCAATCTCTTCGATCAGATCCACCTCGATGCTGATATCGAAGCGGCAGCTTGGCGCCGTGACCAGCCAGCCCTGTTCGGCTGCGCTAACCTGCATCTCCAGGCGGGTGAGGATGTCGACAATGGTCTCATCGGCGATCTCGACACCCAGAATTTTGGTAACCCGCTCCCGTCGCAGCAGAATGTCCGGGCGCTGGACGATCTGGCTCTCATCGGCGGCTTCAACCACCGGACCAGGCTCACCACCGGCGATTTCGACCAGCAGTTGGGTGGCGCGTTCGATCGCCCTCACCTGCCCATAGGGGTCGACACCACGCTCGAAACGGTGTGAGGAGTCAGTGTGCAGACCATAGCTGCGCGCCTTGCCACTGATAGCGAGAGGCGCGAAGAAGGCGCTCTCAAACAGAATATCGCTGGTGTCATCGGCGACACCGGAGTGTTCACCACCCATGATACCGGCCATCGCCACCGCTTTGCTGGCGTCAGCGATCACCAGGGTGTCTTCACGCAGCTCAATCTCCTGGCCATCCAGCAGCGTGAGCTTTTCACCGGCATCGGCCATGCGTACGCAAATCTCACCGTCAAGCTGCCGCAGATCGAAGCCGTGCATCGGCTGACCCTGCTCCAACATCACGTAGTTGGTGATGTCGACCACCGGGCTGATCGGGCGCAGATCGCTGCGTCTCAGGCGCTCCTGCATCCACAGAGGCGTTTCGGCATTGGGATTGATGTTGCGAACCACCCGACAGGTGTAGCGTGGGCAAGCCGCCGGGGCCTCCAGCTTCGCAGGGAAGGTATCATCGCAACTAGCCGCGACCGGGTCGATCTGGGGAGGCGTGACCGGTGTTCTGTTGATCACACCCACTTCGCGGGCGATACCAGCCAACCCCAGGCAGTCGCCACGATCCGGGGTCAGGTCCACTTCGATAGCCTTGTCGTTCAAGTTGAGGTAGCCCCGAAAATCTTCCCCCAAGGGTGCATCTGTCGGCAATACCATGATGCCTTCAGAACTCTCCGCCAGACCCAGCTCTGAGGCGGAACAGATCATCCCCTGGGATTCCACCCCGCGCAGCTTCGCCTTCTTGATCTTGAAGTCACCCGGCAGTACCGCACCGATAACGGCGACCGGCACCTTCTGCCCTGCCGCAACATTGGGCGCACCGCAGATAATCTGCAAGTTGTCATCGGTACCAATGTTTACGGTACAGAGGCTCAATTTGTCCGCATTGGGGTGCTGCTCG
>JAKSCN010000363.1 GCA_022360595.1 Chromatiales bacterium | reverse complement strand
TTAAACCTTGGGCATAGGGGTGCTGAGCATCGTTGATGATCTCTTTGGTCGGACCTTTCTCAATAATGCGCCCGGCGTACATCACGATCGCCTTTTGAGTAACTTGCGAGACCACTCCCAAATCATGGGTGATGAGAATCAACCCGACATTATTGGACTCACACAGCTCCAGCAGCAGCTCCATGATCTCCGCCTGTATCGTTACATCCAGCGCCGTGGTGGGTTCATCAGCGATGATCAATACAGGATCAAGCAGCAGTGCAATGGCGATAATAATCCGTTGGCGCATACCGCCAGAGAGTTCGTGAGGATATTGATCCATGCGAGTCTCCGGCGAAGGAATATGCACCTGGCGCAGCTTCTGAATAGCGATCATGCGTGCATCCTGCTTGCTGATCTTACGGTGCGCCTGCAGACACTCCACCATCTGCTGGCCTACAGTGAGCACCGGGTTGAGAGTCATCATCGGGTCCTGAAAAATCATGGCAATACGATTACCACGAATGGTGCGCATCTGTTTCGGGCTCAGTTTGGCCAGATCCTGTCCCTCAAACAGCACCTCTCCACCGGAAATATAGCCCGGCCGGCTGAGCAGATTGAGAATGGCAAAAGCGGCAACGGATTTACCTGCACCGCTCTCACCCACAATCCCGACCCGCTCACCGCGCTCCAGCGAAAAGCTGACATCCTGCAGCGCCTTCACCGCGCCACGGCGCAGGCCGAAGGTGACTTCCAGATTATTGACCTGAAGGTAACTCATGCTTTAACCCTTGTAGAGTTTCGGGTTGAGGACATCACGCAGCCAATCACCCAACAGATTCATCACCAGCACCAGTAGCACCAGCACAATGCCGGGGATCACGGTAATCCACCAGGAGCCGCTGAAGATATATTCAAAACCACTGGAGATCAGTGAACCCAACGAAGGCTGGGAGACCGGCATCCCCAGACCGAGGAACGACAACGACGCCTCACTGATAATCGCGTTGGCCACCTGCACAGTGGAGATCACCAACAACGGAGAGAGTGTATTGGGCAGGATATGACGCCACATGATACGGCGGCTCTTGAAACCCATCACCCGCGCTGCATCGACATACTCTTTGTGTTTCTCCGCCAACACCGTGGCGCGCACCGTACGCGCATATTGAGGCCACTCCGCAATACCGATCACCAGAATCAGCATAAAGATAGCCAGATCGGCGTAGAGTTCAGCACCAAAGGCAGCCTGAAAAACGGCCAGTACCACGATCGCCACCATCATGGTGGAGAAGCTGAGCTGGATATCAGCCATGCGCATCAGAAAGCTATCGATCCGACCACCAAAATAGCCCGCGGTCAGCCCGATCATCACGCCCAGAAAGCACTGCAACAGCACCGCACAAACACCGATCATCAGCGAAATACGGGTACCGTAAAGCATGGTGCTCAAGAGATCACGCCCCTGGGCATCCGTGCCCAGAAGAAAACGTGAGTCTGCCTCCGCTTGCCAAGCCGGTGGAATTTCAGAATCCATGATATCGATCATGGCTGGATCATAGGGATCGTAGGGCGCCAGTACGGGGGCTAGGAGTGCCGCCAGCACATAGAGCATGAACAAAGTGAAGCTGACGATTGCTACCTTGTCCTTCTTAAAACTGTGCAGAAAGTGCGAATCTTTAAAGCGCTGCCATCTGGTCGGCACCAGCTCAGTCTGTCCAATGAGCTGGCCATTTTGTGCGGTAGTATCACTCATGCCGATTTTCTCCCGGTCAGTTTAACCGTGGGATTGACCAGTCCATAGATCAGATCAACAACGGTATTGGTAATCACAAAGATGGCGCCGACGACAATCAGGTAGGCAACAATCAGCGGGGTATCGACTCGGTTCACCGCTTCCAAAAACAGAAAGCCCATACCCGGCCACTGAAATACTGTCTCCGTCAGAATGGTATAGGCAACCATGGTGCCGATCTGCACTCCGCCGACAGTAATCACCGGCAACATCGTGTTTTTCAACGCATGCAGAAACCAGATACGAGTGGGCGCCAACCCTTTGGCCCAGGCGTATTTCACATACTCTGACTCGAGCACCTCCATCATCTCGGCACGAATCAGACGCACAAACAGCGGCAACATAATCGACGCCAGTGACACACAGGGCAGTAACAGGTGGAGTAATCCGTCGCCATTGGTGAAACCTGTCTCCCAGTAGCCGAACACCGGCTCGGTCACCCCACGACCATAAGAGGGCAACCAGTTAAGCTCCACCGAGAAGAGATAGATCGCCATAATGGCAGTTAAGAACACCGGTATCGAGATACCGACAATACTCAGCCCCATCACCGTTTTGGAGAACCAACTGTGGGGCCGGATCGCCGCATAGACGCCAACCGGCACCGAGAAGAAAATAATGATCAGCGTGGCGCCGAACACCAGCTCCAGTGTTGCCGGGAGCTTTTTCAGAATCACCTGTAAGGCAGGCTCTTTGAAAAAATAGGAGGTTCCCAGATCACCCTGCAGCGCCTTACCGGCAAAACGGAAATACTGGGTAAGAAAAGGATCATTCAGCCCCAGATCATCACGCAGTGCCTGACGCTCCTCCTCAGAGACCGACTGCCCCACCAGTTCACGCAGCGGGTCACCCAGATTATCCTGAATTGAGAAACTGAGCAGGCTGATGACGAACATCACAATGGCGGCCTGAAACAGGCGTCTGATCAAAAATGCAGCCATAAATTTTTTACTCGAGTATCTGACTCAGAAACGGCAAGTTGTAGAACAAATTCAGTTAGACCACTCTCTCCTGCATAGGAGAAGAGAAATCGGTTGGGATATCCTTGATCCCTCTCAAACGGGAAGCTTCAGGGGTTGCCGGCGGAGTTTCACCGGCAACCCGATTCACATCACTCTTTGATCACCAGATCTCCCAGGAATGGAAAGTTCATGACATTGATGATTGGTGCGACATCAACACCCTTACGCGCGGCCCAAGCCAGGTTCTGCCAATGCAACGGTACGAACGCGGCATCGTCGTGGAGAATTTGCTCAACCTCCTGCAGCAACGCAGCACGTTTCGCCGGGTCGGTCTCGGTAGAACTCTGCTTAATCAGCTCATCCACCTTCGGATTACAGTAGTTGCCACTGTTGTACTGACCCGCGCCAGTCTCTTTGTTGGGGCACATGGTCAGAAACTCAGTGAAGTTGGCTGAGTCTTCGGTATCCGCATGCCAGCCGATCATCATGATATCGGCGGCGCGAGCATCGAACTCTGGCCAGTACTGGGCTTTAGGCATAGTCTTCAGATCAACTTTGATATTGATTTTGGCCAGCATGGAGGCCACCGCCTGAGCGATCTTCTCATCATTCACATAGCGATTGTTGGGCGCCATCATAGTGACGCTGAAGCCTTTCTCGTAGCCAGCCTCCTTCATCAACTGCTTGGCCTTTTTCAGATCATAGCGAGGCTTCAGGTTGGCTTTATAGCCAGCATAGCCTTTGGGGCTCTGCTGAGCGGCAGCGGTGGCAAAGCCTTTCATAATCTTCTTCACGATACCTTCGTTATTGATAGCGTGAATAATCGCCTGGCGCACACGCACATCCTTGAACTCGGCGCGGCGGTTTTGATTAAGCTGAAAGGTGATGATACGGGTGCCCGGCAATGTGACCAGATCAACCTTATTGTTGCGATCGATACGCTTGTGATCGGTTGGCGGCACCGGTGCGATGAAATCGACATCACCAGAGAGCAGCGCGGCAACACGGGTTGGCGCCTCTTTAATCGGGGTCATGATGATCTGATCAACATTGCCTTTGGAGTTCTTATCCCAATAGCGACTAAAACGATCAAACACAACCTTCACACCCTGCTCACGGCTGGTTACCACATAGGGGCCAGTACCGGACTCATGGGTGGATGCATAGGTACCCGCATGCTTGACCAGACGGCCTTTATCTTCGCCCTTCTCATCGGTGCCCGTATAAAATTGAGAGTCCATGGGGAAGATGTAGGTAGCGGTGTGCAGC
>JAKSCN010000008.1 GCA_022360595.1 Chromatiales bacterium | reverse complement strand
GACGCAGACCTTGCAAGGCCCAGAAGAAAAAGCTCTTGGCCATCTTACGGTCGCGCTCCGCCATCGAGGATGAAGCATCAAGACAGCAGAAGACCACCGCCTCTGCCGACGGCTGCTCCCGCCGAACCAACTGACGGAAACGCAGATCTTCATTGATGATTGGCGGCATATCAGCGACAGCAGCACGACGTTTGATTGCCTCTTTCAAAGTGCGCCGGCGATCCAGGCGGGAACGGGCGCCACGCTTATCCCAGCCTTCACGGGTGTAGTCATCTTCCTTCATACCACCCGATTTCATCTCCAGATTAGGCAACTCCAGCTCTTCCCAGAGCCAATCAATGATATCGCTCACCTTCAGTTCAATAACAAACTGCAGACCGCCATCTTCATTACCGCCACCGCCTTGCCCCTCTCCTTCGCCCTGATCCGGACGCCCTGTCTGATAGACATCACCCGGCTTGCCCGCACCCTGACCGACTCCCTCGCCTTTTTTTTTCATCTTGTAATTGAAAGCGATAGTGTTCAAGAAATTTGACAGGAACCTTCACTGAGCGGTTGTCAGAAGTACCGCGAATATCCATATCCGCCACCAGTTCCGGCAGATGCGCCTTGACGGCATCCCGTACCTTCTCGTTATGTCTCAGCCAATCCCTGGCCCCTCTTGAGAAGAGGTCATACCAAGCCTTCCCCTGGCCACCTTTATCATCGGAAAAGCCATTCATAGCACACCTACCTTTACTCCTGGGCCAACAGGGTGGTGACGTAGTTCAGCGCCTCTTTGGCACTGTGCTCATCGTAACCGTATTCAGCGATGAGGCGCTCCTGAACGGCAGAGATTTTTTGCTCTGTCTCGTCGTCAGGGCGCGTAGATGAAGTGACCAAACGCAGCACATCGCGGCGCGATTCAAACAGATATTGTTTGATCGCCTCTTGCAACCGTTCGTGGTTGGCCAAGGTAAAGACTTCATTGTTCTTGAAGGCGATCATCGCCTTGCGCACGACCTCTTGTCGGAAGGTTTGCTTGCCCGAGTCAGAGATGTGGATCTTCTCCTCTACACCACGCAGGAACCGTTCATCCGGCGGTCGGCGCTCCCCGGTGATCGGGTCGGTAATCTCGCGATTGTCCAGCGAACACTCGATCTCATCCAGATACTTCTCCAGCAACTCCTGGGCCTCCTCTTCAAAGGAGGCAAAGAGCGCCTTGTGGACATCCTCTTTGACCCAGCGGTTGTAAAAATCCTTACGCACAGTGACCAGAAAATCGACCCACTGCCCTTTCTGCTGCGACTCCATTCGGGCATCCGACTCAACCGCATCTTTCAATGCCAACAGCACTTCCATACTGGTCAGACTCTGGACTTCACTGCGGGTAATGGCGGCCGAAAGCGCATTGATCACAAAACGTGGACTCACACCGGCCAGCCCCTCTTCCGGTGTCTCCTGGCGTATACGTTCCAGCTCGGCTTTGGAGACACCTTCAACATCTTCCCCGGCGTAAAGACGCAGCTTCTTAACATTATCCAGATCTTCCCGCTGCGACACCTCCATTCGGGTCAGGATCGCAAACACCGCAGCCACATTCAGCGCATGTGGATCCAGATGCACATCACGCAGAGCCGGCGCACCGGTGATCAGTTTCCAGAAAATCTTCGCCTCATCCTTATCATTAAGGGT
>JAKSCN010000264.1 GCA_022360595.1 Chromatiales bacterium | reverse complement strand
TTGGCCAGCGCGCCGGCCATGATCTCGACGACGGTCAATCCCGGCTGGGGGTCAAGCGAAACGCCCCACGCTTGCTCGAACTTCTCGCGTATCCGATCGTCCGTGACCGGTTGATAGTCTGGATAGACCATCGGAATCAGGCCCGCATCGCTCGCACCCTGCACGTTGTTTTGCCCGCGCAGTGGATTCATGCCGGTACCCGGGCGGCCGATGTTACCGGTCATCATGATCAAGCTGGCAAGCTGCATAATGGCACGACTGCCTTGATAGTGTTCTGTGATGCCCAAACCATGGAAGGCCATCGCCCGTTCAGACTGTCCATAGACACGGGCGGCCTGTTTCACCTCTTCCCGATCGATACCGGTGATGCGTTCGAGTTCATCGACATCCAGCGCCATCACTTCGGCTTTAAACTCATCAAAGCCTTCCGTGCGGTTCTCGATGAATTCTTGATCGACATACCCCAACTCAATCAGATAGCGACACATCAGGTTGAGCAGGGCAACATTGCTGCCCGGCCTTGGCTGCAGGTGACGAGCGGCGTATTTGGAGAGCTCCGATCTGCGTGGATCGACAATGATCAGCTTGGCGCCCTGCATCGCCGCCTGTTTCAGACGTGCACCGGTAACCGGGTGTGCCTCGGTAGGATTGGCGCCAAACACCAGTAGACAATCAGCCAGAGGAATCTCATCGATAGAGTTGGTGGCGGCACCTGTGCCATACACCGCCCGCATACCGAAAGCAGTGGGCGAGTGACAAACACGCGCACAGCCGTCGATATTGTTATTGCCGATAACGCAGCGCATAAACTTCTGCATCAGGTAGTTCTCTTCATTGGTACAGCGCGCGGAAGAGATACCGGCGATAGCATCAGGGCCATGTTGCGCTTTTATGGCGCTCAAGCGTTCAGCGATATAGTCAAGCGCCTCATCCCAGCTTACTTCGACCAACTCACCGTCACGGCGAATCAATGGGCTGGTGAGGCGATCAGGGTGGTGCACATACTCAAAGGCGTAACGCCCTTTCAAACAGGTGTGCCCTTCGTTCACCTCAGCCGTTTCAACGGCACTGATGGCGGAGACCTTACCCGCTTTTACCTTCACATTGAGATTACAGCCGACACCACAGTAGGTGCAGACGGTCTGCACGGTTTTATCGGCTTGTAGTGTCTTGGCGCGATAGCGATCACTCAAAGCGTTGGTCGGACAGGTCTGCACACAGCGCCCACAAGAGACACAGCCAGCTTCGCCAAAGTCACCCGCCAATCCCTGAATAATATGGCTCTTGATGCCACGATTGGCCATCGACAGCACAAACTGCCCCTGCACTTCATCGCATGCGCGGATACAGCGGTAACAGTGGATGCACTCGGCCGGATCAAAGCGCAGGTAGGGGTGCGGTTGCGCCACTTTACCGGGTTCGTCTTCGGCCGGATAACGGCTCTCAGTGACACCGTAGTCGGTTAATAGCTGCTGAAAAGGGGTGGGATTTTCACCTTCGACAGGCTGCAGTTTATCTTGCGGATAGTTGCTTAATAATAACTCTAGAATTCCCTTGCGGGCACGCGTAAGGCGATCTGTGCGGGTTGAGATGTGCAGACCCTCTGCCGCCGGTGTATGACAAGAGGCCATTAAACGCCCCTGTTCACCTTCACCTCGCGCCACTTCCACCAGGCAGATGCGACAGGCTCCGAAAGGCTCCAAGGCGGGATCATGGCAGAGTACTGGAATCTCCGACCCGCCCAGATAGCGGCTCACGCAGTCGTAGATGGTTTCACCCTGTTCAAAGCTGCAAGCTGTGCCATTGATGGTTATCTGGTTCATTGGGCAGCCTCCAACGCAGTGAAGTAGGGAGAGAGTTCATCGGGGAAGTGCTTTAACGCATTACGCATGGGGAGTGGAACACCACCCCCTAAGGCGCAGAGCGACCCCGTCTCCAGCAGATCCAACAGCTCATCGAAAAGATCGCTATCCACCGGCTGATCAGGACCTGCGCTGTGCAGCAGCCGGCTCCCCTTGGCTGTCCCCAGACGACAGGGTGTGCATTTGCCGCACGACTCATCGGCCATGTACTCGAAGATGTGGCGCATGAAGTCAATCATGGGAAAGTGCGTCGGTATGGCAATGATCCCAGCATGACCCAGAGCAAAACCGGCCTGCTGGAAGCTTTCAAAATCGACTGTCAGATCAGAGACTGAATCGATGGGAACTATCGAACCCAGCGGCCCACCCACCTGCAGCGCTTTTACCTCGGTGTTGAAACCACCGGCTTTTTCAAACACCAGTTCACGGAAGCTGTAACCGAAATCGACCTCATAGAGACCGGGACGGTTGAACTGACTATCCAGCGAAATTAGCTTGGTGCCTTTGCTGCCTTCTATACCGATGGCCGCATAGGTGGCACCACCGTGTTGGAGTATCCAGGGAATATTGGCAAAGGTCTCCACATTGGAGAGCACCGTGGGTTTACCCCAAAGGCCATGGGTGGCCGGATAAGGGGGGCGCACACGCACCTCGGGGCGCTGACCTTCGATGGAGCTGAGCAACGCGGTCTCTTCACCACAGACATAAGAGCCCGCGCCCTCCACAACATGGAAGCTAAAACGTTCACAGATATCTGCCGGCAGTTGGTTGAACTCGGCAATTGCCGCATCCACCAGTCGGATCGCCTCGGGGTACTCGTGGCGGATATAGAGCACACCGTTATCGGCACCCACAGCAATGCCAGCGGCAAACATACCTGCCATCACTTTGTGGGGCTGCTGCTCCAACAGATAGCGGTCAGAGAAGGCACCTGGATCGCCCTCATCGGCATTGCAGACAATGTATTTTTCATCACCCTCTGCCTCGGCTGCCGCTCGGCATTTGAAGGCAAAACCGAAACCAGCGCCACCACGTCCGCGCAGATTGGAGTGCTCCAGCTCGGATAGAATATTGCCGTTCTGTTCTAAGGCGACACGGTAGAGCTGTTCTATCGATTCAGCTCTGCCCGTCAAAATTGCATGCTGAGAGAGGGTATAGACAGGCATATCCGGCTGAGTAAGCGCTAACTCCGATTGGGAATAGCCCACTATTTCACCATCACTGTTTCGTTTGAGCAGGCCTGCCCCTTGGTAACAGAGACCACAGCACATCGCTTTACCCGCATTGGGATGAGCGGCGGCTGTTTGTGCAGCCGAGCCGCTCACCAGGCAGGCTGTACCGTGGCAGACATGGGTCTCTTGAGCTTTGCTCTCTTCATTGAGGAAGTCGTAGAAGCTGGCTGTGCCGGCAACCACTGAAGCGGAGAGTTTTGCCTGCTCGGCAACTTCACGAACCCCCTGTTCCGAGTTTGCCTGATCCGGCTGAATAGCCTTGGCAACCGCATGAAACAGATTGTTTTGAAACCCCAGGTGGCGACTCAGTTGACGAATGTTCTTGGACATATCCTCTCTCGCTCGGCGTTGGTTTTTTTAGGTTGTTCACTCTGTGCAGAGTACCGCTTGCGGTCCCCGTTGTGCTCTATTTATGTCACAAAGTAAATCCCTTGGATATGGCCTCGGGCAGATAATCTCAATCACGCGACTATCCGTTTAACCATACCTCTCCCTCTTCGGGGATCTGTTCGGCTAGCTTCCTTGCTACAGATTTTTTTATCATAGCTTTAACCGAATATAATGAACATTCATTCTATTTTCAAGGCAGACTACTCTGAGACAGGCACGGCTAATCCTCGGAAACAGGGCGAGGATCAATCATGAATATATAATAATTTTCTGATATTATGGCCGGCTTTTTTGCACCCTCTCATTAAGGTATCCGATGTTTGAACTCACTTGTCCCGGCAAACAGTGCATCAAGAATGATGTGCTCTCAGGTTTGACCGTCGCCCTGGCTCTCGTCCCCGAAGCCGTCGCCTTCGCCTTTGTGGCAGGGGTTGAACCACTGGTTGGGCTCTACGCTGCCTTTATGATGGGCATCATCACCGCGACTATTGGCGGCCGCCCCGGCATGATCTCAGGCGCTACTGGCGCCATGGCCGTGGTCATGGTGTCACTGGTTGCCCAGCATGGTGTTGAGTATCTGTTCGCTGCGGTACTGCTGGCCGGGTTGATTCAG
>JAKSCN010000677.1 GCA_022360595.1 Chromatiales bacterium | reverse complement strand
CGGCGCACGGTGGTCCATGCCGGCTTCGATCACACCCGCGTAAGGTGGTCCCGATAGCGCTTCATTCGACAACACATTAGGGCGTGTCGAATCCAGTTCATCATTCAGTACCGCCATCGCCTCGTCCGGCTCGAAGAACAGAGGATCCTTGCGTGTAACCAGATCCACGAATCTACGCACCCCCGGCCGCGCAGCGGTAAGCAACTGACAGTCCGAACAAGCTGGAAAGAACTGTCGTTGCAATGTCCCTGTTGCAGTCTTATGCAACCCCATGTGCAGCACTACCTTAGCCACTTCACATCCTCCGTTTAGTGTTCCATTCAACGTGTATTCATCAACGTTCCGGCCAGACAGACCCCATTACCGATCAGCCGCTGGCTGAAAGTCCGCACCTTGCCGACCCGGGAGTGGTTCTCCAGCGCAACCATCAAGGCACTCCCGGTGGCCGAGGCGATCAGCTCTGAATCCATGTACTGCGAACCACAGGGGGTATCAACGATCACCAGATCATAGTGATCACGCAGATATTGCATTACGCTTGGTAGTTGACTGCGTCCAATCAATTCCAGGGGGTTCGGCGGTTCAGGACCCGCGGTAATCAAGGTCAGATTCTTCAGGGAGTCCACACTGTAGGCCACCTCATCAGGTGCATAGCCACACAACAGCCGGCTCAAACCCGGGTGCAGAGGCAGGTCGAAGATCGTGTGTTGTCGCGGGTTACGCAGGTCAGCATCCAGTAACAGCGTCTTGCACCCCATCTGGGCGAAGGCGACGGCCAGATTTGCCGCCACATGGCTACGCCCCTCCTTGCGTTGCGTGCTGGTAACCGCCAGTGCATTGCGCCCATTTGAGGCCCAGCTAAACAACAACCGGGAACAGACCTCACGCACCACCTCGGCATATTTACCAAACGGCTGATGCGCCACGACAAGATCCTTGCTGAAAGTGAAGCGGCCAACCACTGGATGCAAAAAACCAAATTGCAAACCCAGGGCCCGCGTCAACTCTTCCTCGGTAATCAGCTTCATGCGGAGACAGCATGCACCGAACTGCAATTTGATCCTGTGTTGACGCCCAACAACAATATCCCGTTTCTCCCGGGTGATCATTCCCATCATGACCATGATTTCGCCCAGCTTGTAGCGGGCGAAACGGCTACGTACGCCATCGGGGTCCTCACCAGTACGCTGCAGTGCGGTCGAGAAGGATTCCTGCATTCCCCTTCTCGGCACCATTTTGCCTGCGCTTTGGTGGATATTTTCAGCAACTGCATTCACGTTGATCACCTCCCTATCTATGCCGTCCATTGCTATTTGTAAGCGTTGGGCAGCCTGCCCAGAAAGGTCGCCTCGGCGAACTCTTCCAGTTCTTCCTCGGTCCTGATCCGCCGATCGAGCAATTCCCGCATCACGGCAATAGCGATACCCAACAGAAGCCCCAGTGCTGCTGCCAAGGCGACATTTCGCCGAACATGGGGGCTCGAAGGCTTAACCGGGACGAGAGCCGGGTTCAACAAAGTGACGTTGGTCTGACTCGCCCGGCTTTGGATACTGAACTGGTTAAAACGCGCAAGACCCTGGTCGTAGTTGGCCTGCGCACTCTCAAGTTCCCGCACCAGAGCAGGAACGCCATCACGCCGCTGTTTCAGCTCCATGACCCGCGTCTTCTGGGCCTCTTCCGCCTCGGTGAAGGCCTCTACCCGTGAGCGTGCCTCTTCAACTTCATTTGTGAGACTGGATGCGATCGACTCTACCTCACGGCTCAGTTTCCTTCTCAGGGCCGAAACTTCTGCCGAGATCCGTTTGTAGCGCGGATGGTTCTGCCCTACCTGGCGGGAAGTTTCCGCAAATTCCGCCTCCTTGCTACCCAATTTTCCCTTCAGGTCACGGATATGCTCGCTCTTCAACACCTCGGTCAGCGTTGCAAGGGATTTACCGTTGGCCCGAAGCTCCTGGATGCGCTGGACCTTGCTCTCCGAGGCCCGTGCATCCGCCTCAGAGAGGATCCGCTGGGCCACCAGCTCCTTGAGGCGAGCAGTCTCCAGATCCAAACGCTCATCCACCAGGAGAATGCCGTTTTCCCGTTGGTAAGTGCTCAATTTCTGCTGTGCTTGGGCCACCTTATCCCGAAGCTCGCGCAGCCACTCCTGATACTGCTCAGCCTCATGACGGGCCGGCTTGGTGCTCATCTCCAGATTGGTACGCTGATACACCTCGGCAAACGCGTTGGCCAGCTCTGCCGCAACCGCGGGATTACCAGCGGTGTAGGAGACATTGACAAGCCTACTGTTCTTCCCGGGCGACACTGTAAGCGCGTTGAGCAGCACACCCGCTATCCAGTCCCGCTGAGATCCGACGCCTCCCGTGGCGTCGGTGAAGGCATTCTGCCAGCCATTTCTGTACTCCAGGCCCAACCGATCCACTACCTTAGTGGCCACATGGCGGCTCGAGATAATGCCTAACTGGGTGGACATGTAGTTCGGCTGTAGAGCCGGCGCCAGAGATAGATCGGTGGCGGACTCCACAGGTGTATCAAAGTCGATGATCAGCGTTGCGGTAGAGGTGTACTTGGGGGGTACCTGCAGACTCACATAGTAAGTGATCCCCACAGCAATCATCGTCACCAGAAAAATACCCCAGATGCGACCCCGAAAGGTCGCCAGCAGGTTGCGGAAACCGATAGTATTCTGTTCCATATTCACCACCGCAAGCTAAAGCAAAAAATCAAATCCAGGCTCCAAATGAGTTGCTGATAAACCCGGATCATTCGTTATCGGGAAGGCAGAGCCAGGGAGATGTTTCCAGCCAGTCGACATCCGTTGCCATTGGTGCGGCTTCACTTCTTCGACGGGCCTGAAACGCCTGTTTGTTGTCAAAACAGACTCTCCTTGACATACACAACGTCCCCGGGAAGCACCGTATGGGTCAGTCCCACCGCGATAGTGGTGGTGTGGTTCTCACTATTGCGTTTGATCTCCATACCCCTCTCCGTCGCCTTGTCAGTCAGGCCACCTGCCACCGACAAAGCCTGCATGACGGTCATGCCCCGCTCCAGACGATAAACGCCGGGGCGGTTGACCTGCCCATAGACATAAAACTGCTCCATCATGGGTACATAAATCCGATCACCATCACCCACCTGCAGATTCTGCGCCGTCAGCTCACCTCTTAGAATGGAACCCAGATTGACCCTTATCTTATGAGCCTGACCATCACTGATCTGGGTCACTATGGCCACGTCTCCGGCATTCTCATTCAGCCCGCCGGCCTCTGCGATCAAATCCACCACGGTGCTACCCCTGGAGATTGGATACAGCCCGGGTTGGGCCACCTCTCCCAAAATAGAGACCCGCTGACTTTGATAGGAGTCCACGATGAGCGTTACCTGGGGAGAGCGCACGATCTCCTTGCGCTGCAGCAGATCGGCCAGCTTCATCTCCGCTTCCCGCTCGGTCAGACCTACGATCGAAACTCCCCCTACTAACGGAAAAGTGATGCTGCCACTCTCGGCGATACGCGCCACTGTATTGAGATCCGGATGCTCATAGACACTCAGCCGTACGATATCTCCGGCCCCCAAACGATAAGGTTCACTGG
>JAKSCN010000417.1 GCA_022360595.1 Chromatiales bacterium | reverse complement strand
CTTCGTGGATGAACTGGACGGTCCGCCCCAGAGGGTCGGTGCGGCTCGCCAGGGTCTTGCGTTCGGTGAGCAGGCTGTTGTTGAAGCGCTGATAGGTGTACTGCCAGGATTGGCCGCGCACATCGGTCACCGATGTCAGATCACCTGAGGTGTCATCCCAGTGATAGGTGACTTGGCGGCCGCTGTAGTCGACCACCTGGGTGGGATCTCCCAGCTCATTGAGTGTGAAGGTGACCAGCTCTCTACTGTTGGTGTCCAGCACCCCTTCGATCTGCCCCGCCAGGTTGCGCCTAAAACTAACCCGGTTGTTGTTCTTGTCACCATAGGCTTGGGTCACACCGTCAGCATCGTACTCGATCCAGTTGCCCTTGCGATCAGCCCAGCGCCAACCGGTATCAGTACGGGTGATGGTGAGTTTATCGCGATAGTGGTAGACATTGCTGGTGCCGTTGGCCCGCTGATAGTCGAGATCATAGCGGGTGATGACACTGGGCAGTGTATCGATGACATTGTTGTCCTTGTAGAAGAACTTGAGGTTGCTCCACTGGGGGTTGAACCACCAACGGCCCTGGCGCCAATGACGGCGCACATTGATGTAACCGCCTAGCGCCTTGACCCGCAGATCACGCACCATCTCTCGGTAGGTGGCCCCGGAGTAGTGGGTACCGCTCTCCTCGATCACACTGCCGGGTTTAGCCCAGGCGTGCTGCCCTATCCCCACCAGTAACAGCAATACCACTAGGATAAATCCCGCTCTCATAGACTTCATACCACTTTTTTTATTCAACACATTCCTTGCCTTGCCGGACGCAAGCCCCTCAATACACCTACTCACCACCACGGCCACCTACTGAACAGTCGTTGCAGACAGGACGACAGGCAGGCATGCCAGAAGGAACGACGTTATTACCTTCAGGACCACCAAAACCACCAACATCCCCCCAGCCGTTGCCTATATCCTCATCAGGCTTATCATCACCGTTACCGCCACAGCTTCCTCCTGAACGGTGCGTGATAGCAGTGCTAGAGCTTCGATTAGCCGTATCCCCATTGGCACACTCGGAGCTGGCCTTGGCTTTAATGGAGTTCGAGTAGCTAAAACAGCCGCCGCCGGTGACATCCGCCTCCAGATTCTTCACCGCTGTAATGCGATACGGAATCACCACCCGTTGCTTGGGGGCCAGGGTAGTGGGCAGGTTGTCGATCAGCGCCTCAACCCGCAGGTACTCATCTTCCGGCGGTAGCTCAAGCTGCACATCATCAGCACGGATCAGGCCATAATTGGTGAGCGCCAATTCCCCGTAGTAGACATCCCCCGCCTTCAGGTACGGCAGGCTGATGCTCGCAGGCTCCAGGGCGATCACCGCCGTTGGAACATTCACCGCGTAAGTGGCCGTGAGCGTAATGTTGTAGAGATCCTGAATAGTGGTCTCGGTCACAGACCAGTGCACCGTAACCACTTCAGAGTCCAAAAATATCCGCTCATTGGAGACAACACCTGCCCGCACCGCAAGACGCCCTGTCGCTTCCACATGGTCAGGTGCGGTAATGCGATAGCGGTAGCTACCGGCAGGTAGCAGCGAGGTGAGCACCTCGCCTCCAACACCGGAGATAAAACTCTCATGTACCGTAGACAATAGCTCATGCTGCAGGGAAATTTTGGCGCCTTCGAGACCTTCGATCCTCATACCGTTGTCATCTTTGGTGCCAGTGTAGATATCCTCGATCTTGAACTGCACCCATCCTTCACCCCCAGCAGACACCGTGACACTGATGCCTGTAGTCGCCAACACTTCACCATTGGCAGTGGCGGCAACACCTATCTCATAAACGTTAGGGGGCACATTAGCCTCCGGCGCAAACGTCAACCCAACCTCGTACGTATCACCCAGGTCGAGCCGACCCACTTGAGCCGGGGTATTCATGCTGACCCAATCCAGATCGTCGTTATTGATCAGCGACAGGGTGACATTCTCGGCAGGCAACAGCCCTTTGTTGCTGAGGGTGAGCACTTCACTGATTCGATCACCCGGCGCCACCCCAGTCATTAAACTGCTGGGTTCAAAGCGCAGCTGAGCCGAGGCATCCACCAGGCGGTAGCTGACTATGAGCGTATCCAGAGGCCGATCAGGCACTTCATCGCTCACCACTCGTACAACAAATTCACCTGTTTCAGGCGCATCTGTATCGGCACTCAGGGTCATGCTCATCGGGGCCGATTGCCCCGCACTCAGGGTAAGAGAGGAACCAGGAGTCAGCGTGATGCCGGTCGGCAGGGAACCACTCGGTTGATCCTCTAACCGCAATTCAAACCGTAGGTTCTGGAACCCAACCCCGTCACTGGCCGTTGCGTTCAGGCTAACCGCTTGGTCATAGTGCTTCGCTGTGCGCAGCTTGTAGAGGTCGTACTGCAGGCGAACCCCGCCCACGACAAAGCGCCCCTGCTCAGGCCGTTCAACCAGATCGGGGTGAGTCGCCGCCACGGTGAAAGTGCCTGTTTCATGGGGTTGTGGGGTATAGTCGATACTGAACTGGCCGTTATCACCAGTCATCACCTCGATCACCCGCTCAAAGCCGTTGATACTAAGCACCAGGTTCAGCGGAGCATAGCCCAGCGGAGTATCATCGCTGCGTACCAACGCGCGACCACTGATCGTAATCGGCTGATCGCCATAGCTGAGCGCCGGGGTAATACTGTCCACCGCACCGTAGTATGGGGTCTCCAGCAGCGGGACATCCCGGCGACCGCTCACCCCGGCAATACTCACCTGGGTGTCATGGCCCAGTTGGTAGTGCAGCGCCGATATATCGAGCTGCACCGTGATCTGATCCGGCGATGCCTGAGGAATGATGATGGGAGTCCAGTCGGAAGTGAAGTGCTCACCCGCCGCTATCCGGGCCACCGTGGTGCCATTGGAGAGGGTGATCACATCACCGAGGAGCTGGTGCAGTGGTGCTGTCGCCAGAACATTCTCATCCTCATCCAGGAGCTTGACCAGCACCTGATCGGAAGGGTTGGCACCGTTGGCGCGGGCGGTGATCAGCTCCAGTTCCACATCGGAGCTGTTCTCCAGAGTGAAACGCACTTCGCCACTACCACCACGAATCATGTTCTGCACGGCAAGGCCGACAGTTAAACCGGCATCACTTACCGAAGCGGTCTGTTCATGGTGTATCTGCACCAGTTCATCATCGTTGGGGCGTATCTCCACCTGTGCCTGCAGCAGCTCAGTGTCACCCAACGACTGGTAGCCCCCGACCACTACGGATACCACGGTACTCTGCCCCGCCGCCAGATCAAACGGTTGGGATTGATGCACATTGCCCGCAGCCGTCACCTTCAGTTGGGCGTTGCGGATGGCGTGTTGCCCGTGGTTTGTCAGGGTGTAGCTGAGGCGGTTCATGGTACCGCGCTTGAGCAGCAGCTCGGTCGGCGGATTGATCTCAAGCTGCGGCAACAGCAGGCTGCGACCGACACTTTCAGCTCCCACGTTGTCCACCGCCACCACAGTGTAGAGCCGCTCCTGCTCGCCGGCCGCCAGGTCCTGATAGGCGGTGCCGGTCAGGCCCATGTCATTGAGTTTGAAGCCCAATTGGGGATCGGCCAGATAGAGATCATAGTGATCGATGGTGGCGGATTTATGCACCCAGCTCAGCTCAGGAGGCTGATCCATCGGTTTCACGATAGTGAACTGACTGATAGGCAGCAGTTCAAAGTTGAGGTATGCCGTATTGGAGGGCAATGACTCGTTACCGGCGTGATCCACCGCTGTCACCACATAGTTGGCAAAACCTACGGTTGGATTCGAATCGATAACGCTCAGCACTTCCACCTCATCGCGGACCGGTGTTAACTGATCCACCGCTGTGATGGGTGACAGGCTGTCCCGATAGAGACGATAGGTGATGCCCTCGCCCGCTTCAGCATGCACCCATTTCGCTTCGATACCCGCTCCAATCAGTGAGAGGGTAAGCGCCGAGGGCGCTACCGGTGTAATCGAATCAATAGTGACATGCTGTGACGCACAGGGCGCACTGTAGGCGGTCTCACCGTTGGCCTGACGCACGCTGGCAACCGCATACTCATAGTCGCCATCCGCACCCGGTGCTTCCTGAAAGCTCAGTTGTCCACCGCTTAAGCCGTGTGGGGTGAGTGCCGTTTCACCCGGCGCCTTACGGTAGATCCGGTAATCGGATGCTTCATCCA
Source organism: Chromatiales bacterium (assembly GCA_022360595.1). Lineage (GTDB taxonomy): Bacteria > Pseudomonadota > Gammaproteobacteria > Chromatiales > Chromatiaceae > BM503. The sequence continues at coordinate 13,285 of JAKSCN010000417.1, read as the reverse complement.
CCGCCTGCCAATTCAACTGCATTGCACCATTGGGTAGGGCTTCTGCCGTACATTGGGCGGGCACTGCCAGCGGCGGGAGGTCACCCTGATAGACTTGCGGGCGGAATGCATCCTGGATGCGGGTGCTTTCGTTACCCAGGGCATCAACGCCCTGATAGTCAAATAGCAGCAGTTCCGGTGCCGCCAGCCCCGCCTCGGCGGTAAGCCTGGCACTGCCCTGCCAGTACACCCGATCGGTAGTGCTGAAGTTATCCACCGATACACTGCCACCACTAAGCGGTAAGGTTAACCCCAGGTCAGGCTGTTGACCGACCGCCAAGGGTTCATCCAACTGCAGGGTGACGGCCAACGTTACCGGGTTGGTCTGGTTATTTTTGATCGGGTGGGCGGGGTCGAGCTGAATAGCGACCACTTCGGGACCCTTGGTATCGATCTCGATCTGCCCTCCGCTTTCAACCACCGTACCGCGATTTCCCGCTGTATCATGGGCCGAGAAGATCGCATAGGCGGTGCCGCTACCGGCCGCTTGGGTGATATCGATATAGCCGCGGTACTCATTCTCGCTGAACTTCTCCAGCACCGCTGCAACCGGTGCGCCACCATCGACCACCCAACTGAGAAACGGGATGGTGAGCAGCGGTTCACTGACTGTCACGGTAATTTCAACCCGCCCTTGTGCATAGCGGTTGTTGACTGCATCGTAATGGCCCAACGGTAAATACGAGATATCAAGAGCTCGTGGTGGTGTTCTGTCTACACTAGCATAGGCGGCATCGGAGAGATCCCCCTCGGTGCCCACCTTATTGACTGCACTAACCCGGTAGTAATAGGTGCCATCAACAGCCGGTAGGTCTTCATACTCAGTACTGCTCAGCAGCGACTGATTAATCTTTACCGCCTGCCCTGCGGTATCAAAAGTTGCTGTGTGGCGATAGAGATTATACCCCGTGATATCACCGGCAACCGGTAACCAGCTTAGAGCTATGCGTCCGCTATCCAATGTCACTGCCCTAAGGCCTATCGGAGCTGCGGGTAGCGAGCTGTCAAGCGTGACCGTCACCGTCTGACTTTGTGCACTCTCACCGACACGATTGATCGCACTGGCCTGTAGTCGATTCTCGCCCTCAATCAGCTGTATTGACGTATTGAAGTGACCATTTGCGTCAGCATCAAATGCCGCACCCATAGGTTGGTCATTAAGGTAGAGTTGAACCTGACTATTTATTTCGGTTCCCCCAAGAACGGCTTGAGTAGCCTGTGCCGTTAACAAGCCATTTATCGGCGAAGTAATTTGGGGTACAGCAGGTACGGCCAATGCAACTACTACTGAAACAGTCAGGTCACTTTCCAGACCAGTACTGCTGATCGCTTTGATCCGTAGCGTGTGTGATCCATCGGTGACTTGGCTCAGATCCCAATAGGTACGGTAACTATCACTGCCACTATTGTCACTTGCCAATAACTGACCATCTAGATAGAACTCAACGCGGCTGATGCCCACCTCGGAGGTTGCCGTCACACCAAGCATGCCGCTGGCGGTAACAACCGTTCCCGCGCTCAACGGCTGGTTACCCAATTGGAGGCCACTGACACTTGGCGGGACCTCTGGAATCTCATTTCGGGTAATAGTGATATTAACCGCCGGGCTGATATTGCCGCTCTGATCGCGTGCGGTTAATACATAGCTATTCCCTCCTAAAGCCAGCGCCAATGTATAGTTCCAATCCGTATCATCACTGAGCGGAAGGACCTGAACATTATCCAGCCATAAAGAGGTACTTGCCTCTTTAGTTCCACTTAGCGTGATTACTGACAGGGTAGTTTCTGCAGGATAGGAATTTACTACTGGTGCTTCAGGAGCCACAAGATCTACAGCAAAGAGCAATGTGATTGACTTAATCACTGCACCATCAATATCTTTTTCTTCAAAAAGTAAAGTGTTGTCGCCTTCATTTAAACTCAGCTCAATACTCCAAGAACTAGCCCCAGATGCAACGACTTCGTTACCGTTAAGCCAAACACTGGTGTCAACATCACGTCGACCATTAATAGTCACTTCACTAGTGTTTATAGTATTGACGTAGGGAGAAGCTGAATAATTGCTAACTTGGAACAGTGGGTTAACAATAGATATCGCATGAATATTCGCAACCTCAGACAGAACATTAGAAGCTAAATCTTCAGCTCCTGATACAGATACTTGCCAATCACCTGCATGGCTTGAATCAAAGCCTATATCCATTATTGAATAAGTATCATTTGGATAAATCCTGCTACTCCATTCCCCCGGAGATATAGTCGGTCCGTTACCAACTCCAGAGAGTGTAACTATAGGCATAACTGCAGGATTCATAGCCGTATCAAATTGTAATGTCAGCTGAGTATCTAAAGTGCTAAATACGGGATTCTGCTGACTCGCGCTAATCTGAAGCAATTGGGGTGCAATAGTATCTTGAAGAGTTAGGTTAGCAGTATTTTCTATTGAATTACCCGCTCTATCAGTCAATGTTGCATCCGGTACTACCTGCTCATCACCGGTCACACTAAAACCATCAGTGAGATATAAATCCAATACTGTACTAGTACCATTCCACTCCCATACATCATTAACCAGGCCGTAAATTTCTCCTTCCGGATTAAGTTGGGTGTTAGCAGCAATAGGATCAGTATCGAATGCTGTTTTATTCATCAATTCACTAAATACAAAGCGATAGAGATCGCCAACACTTAATGCACCATTACCGTCAACGTCATTGTAGTGTACCGCAATAATTTGTGGTGGATCGGTATCAATAGCATTCAATCTAAGAGTTTCATTAGTGCTATTTCCAGCCACATCAACAAGCTGATCACTGGGATCAACCCATTCATCGCCGAAGATTGTATAATCGGCCGTTATATTGATAGTTACTGCACGCCTATCTTCCGACCAACTAACACTGTTTATTGCTCCATAGCTCTTATTTTCGGGAGAAAGGTGGACATCAGCCGTATCAGTTCCATTTGTAATAATGCTCTCATCCATAGCCTCACTAAAATGAAATATGAGTTGGTCATCCAAACTCAAAGCATTACTATCATCAGCATCATTCCATTCTATTGACTCAAATATCGGATTAACTGTATCAGTAAGCGATAATGTCAGATTACCAATAACTGGAAAATTATTGGCATCCAACAAACCACTCACAAAAACTGATTCAGTTCCATCAATACTATATCCATCAGTTAGTGAAACTATAGCTGTCATACTATCTTCACTCCAACGGATAGCATTGGTGGTTCCGTAAACACCTCCACTACTTAGAGCGAGTTTAGTATTGGCATCAGCACTACCATCAACCAACGACGCAGCACTCATCGGTTGACTAAAATGGAAGTAAAATTCATCCCCTTTACTCAGATCTTGACTACCATCAAAATCATTATAATCAACAGCAAGAACCTCTGCTGGCTGAACTATTAAGTCCTTATCCTCAAGCAGCCATATCTCCGACAGGGAGATTCTCGGCTTAATACCGCTTGGAGTATAATTTATAAAATGTAATCGTATAGTTCCATTATCATAACTGGTGGGAGGTAATGCGTATTCCAATGTATTGACAATATCATTCGGGATAGCAAATTTTGGAGAAATAATTTCGCCATCGCCATCCGTTATCTGAAGATGTGGCTGATAATCATCTTCACTATATGAGCTAACACGAATTTTATATTGTCGATCAGGATCAAGATCTGTGTAACCAATATCGATCTTATCAGTACTCCAGACCACAGTCTTACTAGGGTCAAAATTCACTGAATCCCACTCATCAGATAACGCACCTTGGTAGACCGTGGCGATTGGCAAAGTACCCCGCCCAGTAACACCTTTAGCCGTGAAGTTGGTATAACTAAAATCTATCGGTATTTCTGTTTTATAATTATCATACCTGACAGAACCTTCAACATGATCTCCAGTTCCAGAAGGGTTATTTACTGTCTCGTAAGGACCACTGCCATCAACATCCCCCCACCAAGTATCCTGCGCAGTGATTTCAGTTGCACTACTATTTTTCACCCCTGTGGTACGATTACCAAAAATCCAAGATTTATCAGCGCTATTAGAGCTATTGCTTTCATTGACAAATCCGTTGCCATTACTGCTTAGTTCAGTATCGATTATGTTGACCAAAGCATCAGAAGTAGCACGAACACCATCATCCCCGCTGCCCCAGATCATACTGTGAGATATATTCACCTCACCCCCGGATGCTTGAACTCCATTACTCCTAGAAGCAACAATACTACTATTGCTGATATCTATATTTGAATTTTGTGAATCGAGGCCTGTATGAGCATAACGAACTGTTACATAGTTAATTTCCGAAGCTGAGGCACCTATTAAGCGAATACCCTCCCAATCGCCTGGCCATCCATTGCTCGTTTCGCCATTATATAAATCACCCTGAACACTACCATCTCTGAAGGAAGTAAAAACAATAGGAGCACTTATGGTTCCTAATGCATTCAGTTCACCATTTATTTCAAGAGAAGTACCCCTAAAGAATTTAAGAATTGATCCTTCCTGAATCGAAAGATTGGCATTACTTTTTGCTGAGCCACTCGAAAAATAGTAGACAGGACCAGCAGCTAACTCTAAATCTGTATCCCGGCTATTCCCCACAATCTTCCAAATGTCATGGGTATTACCATAAACAGCATTGTTATCAGAGGAGTTAGGGAGTAACGAATACGATAAATATAAAGGGAAATTATTACCGGATATCGTGTTTTCTCTAATCGATCCCACTTCGAAATCTGAACTTAATAATATTCCATAGTCTTCATTATTCGTTATCTGATTATTTACCAGACTAAGCTCTATTCCAGAAGCCCAAGAAGAATTTTTTATGCCATACCTATTCAGACTTATTTGATTATCTGTTATCGAAACTAAAGTATTAGAGCCCTCTGACATGGGCCAAAACTCTATACCTTTATAATTCTCAGATATTATATTATTCGTTATTGAAATATTTGATGATCTAGCCACATCATTTTGTTGATTTTTTCCTCTCTCAAGATTCCAATATAAATTCTCACCGACCACTATCCCTATATTATTGTTGCTAATATTGCAATTAGTGATTAGAGGGCTACCACCTCCAAGCAGCACTCCCATGTATCCGCCATGACTGAATGTGCTATTACGAATAGTTGCATCAGAATTTTCGAGATATATTTGTGCTGGCGACTCATCTGTCTCAAAAAATGCGTCAGACCCTCCGTAACTTACATCCCAATAAGCGATATCCAAGACATTGCTTGCATCTTGAATATGCACACCTCCCCAATCGCCGGCAACAGGACTGCTGCCAAAATCGTCACCATTAGTATCTCCTCCAATATCATCTTTTATTGATGTGAAGATAATTGGTGATGACTCATTCCCTTGAGCGACAAGCCCATCAGAATTCACTTTTAACTTTGCATATTCATGTGCCTTAATAATTGCTCCAGGCTCGATTGTTAGGACAATCCCATTCGGAACAGTAACAGTACTGTTTATTACATGAATATCAGCAGCACTCCAAGTCTCATCTGCGCTCAATGTACCACTGTGCTCAATGACTGCAGCACTTACCTGAAAGACACTTAATAGGAATGTAAGAGCCAACAGATAGAGACCTGATGCTTGACCTTTCATCCTTCTAATCATTCAACTGCTTCCTATTATCGATTCAATCCGCGCTAAAACTGTTGAACGCGGATAGCCTTGTTATTGACTTTGTATCGTTGATGACCGACAAGCGGTCTGCCACCTTGTGTGTCTAAACGCATGATGGCGATATAACTGTCTTCATCTGCCAAGAACTTTCGCGCATGGGTGTCGACCACACGGCACTGCTTGTTGAGAAGCACCTCAGCCCAGTCATGTCGATCATCACTGCGCATCAAAGCACTTCCCTGATAGCGGTACCCCGACACCACCCGCGCGGGTATACCGGCAGCGCGGGCCAGCGCTGTGTAGAGATGGGCAAATTCAGTACAATCGCCCTGTCGGGTTTGCAATGTCTTTTTTGCACCAAGGGCCCGCGACTGATAATCCGAACGTTTTATATTTTCCACCACCCATTGGTAGACGGCTTTTGCACGTGCCTCACTCTCTTGCTGACGAAATAATCGCGCCACCTTCACAAGCCGTGGATCATCTGATTCAATCAGCGGCTCAGCCTGCAAATAACGCTGTAACAAGGTCATCGCTTCGTCACTCTGTTCAGTGTTCGCTTTCAATCTACTGTTGATGTCTATGATCACACTGCCATACGGTGGTATCTGAGGTAGTTGAAAAGTCATAACACGATTTCCCTGGTCATCCCTGTGGACCTGATACTCATGACTGACTTCCACATCGGCGATTCGATTCGCCACCGTCTGTTCAACTGGTCCATATACCCAGAAAGTAACGTCTCTCTGTAACCGGCCCGTTTTGTTCTTCAGCTCATAACGCTGCACTACCGTTTTGCTGATCGCCTTATTCTGATGCGAAACAACCTCGCTCTTTTTCAAACCAGTACTGATGAGATATCCCACCAGTATGGCTATGAAGAGCGTTAGCCCAAGCCCTACCCCTCGACGCCTATTCATCGCCTTGCTGCTCTGTTCCTGCCGACCCTATTATTTCGCTGCTTCACACTGAACAATGGGGATCACTCTGCATGCACCAGGGAATTATTAAACGACACGCCGGTTCTAAACTGATCATCGCTAAAGCGGACCACACGGTTATTAGCTTCGAATCGGCCACGCGTCGAGGCGCTAAGCACAAACTCCACAGGACAAGCAGCCGAGTGTGACTCACCCGTCTGTCGATCGAGCAGTTGGAAGTAGCAGCGCTCATCCGTCATTGACGTGGCCATAAACGCCACATAACGCCCATTGCTGCTGATCGTGGGTAACTGATGATCAAAGGTTTGGTAATCCCCATTGCTCAGCACTATCTCTTCGGATTTGTTACCGCCAGGCAACGCTTCGAAGATTTTCAGGTGCCCCTCTGCATTCTCTTTGCTGTACACAACAACTGAAGGCTCCGTCGAAATGTCCGCCGAGACGGAGGGTGTGGTGGCCTGATTACCCTGCGCATCCGAGCTGATGCGTGTCACCTCATCAGTCCGAAAATCGTAGAAGAAGATGTCGGAGAGACCATTGGTGTCATCGACAACGATGTTGTCAGCCTGCGAGGTGTACACCACATACTGGGCCAAACCGTCAATTTTAGGCTGCACACCCGAGGCGGCATAACCGTCCAACCCGCGGCTTAGAATGCGTAGCGAGGCCTGGTGAATATCGTACAAATAGACATCGGGCAAGCTATTCGTATCGTTTGTGGTCAATTGCGCTACCGTGACAAAGACAAAGACGGTGTTATCGGCATTGGCGCTAATATCCGTGGCCTCCGCCGCGTGGGCAGACAGCAATGCTCTCAGTGCCGTGGGCAGTGTATCGACCGTGTGGTAGTTGGCAGCGGGCGTTCTCTTGTCCGTTGAGGCGGTAGCACGCGCTTGGGCTTTACCAGAGCTATCTTCCGCTGTTTGAGCATGATCGTCCGAACCGGCCCCCTCAGCACTGGCGCTTGTGGCAACGAAATCCGCACCCGCTTCCGCCGTAAAGCCAGGGTTCAGCGTGATCAGTGGCGCCGTGTAGGTCACCGTCGCACCCGACTTCACCGTCACTGTTTCGCTGGTCTGGATGGACGAAGTGGCGGAGCACTCAACACTTTCGCCCGTTTGGTATTCGCTGTTGGTTACAGTGACGACACCGTCTACCTCCTCACACTGCCCGGAGGCGCTATTCAAGGGATACGGATCAACAATGTCCAGAATGCCGTCATTATCGTAGTCGGTTGTCTCATCCTGTGCGAGTGAGCCAAAGGTTGCGATCTCCCAGCTATCCAGCATGCCATCGCCGTCGGTGTCCTCCGGTGAGGTGACCCGAATCAACACTTCGCGGGCACTGCTCAGTGCCCCATCGCTCACGGAGAAGGTTATCCGATAGGCGCCATTTTTCCCGGCCTGTGGAGTCCACTCGAAGATATACCGGCTCAGTTCAGGAGTCTGGCTATCGGCCACCAGGGTTGCACCCGGCGGTAGTGGGGAGGTGCTGACTGCGGGGATGGTGCCATTGGGGTCGGAGGCTTCGACCAGGAAACTCAAGGTTGAGCCCACGGCAATGGTTTGATCCGAAATAAACTGCAGGACCGGTGCCTCATTACCCGGTTGGGCGGCACCGAATACCAGGGTGTATTGGGTCGAAGGTGCATAGTCAAAAATATGCAGCTTATGCTCTAAGGCGCCGCCCGTATGGGTCTTCACCGAGAGCCACGCATTCTCCAGTGGCAGTTGGGTGCCATCACGGCGGTATGCCCCCGTCAGGTAGTATGCCCCCTCATGGGGATCGGGCAGCTCGATATACGCCATACCAAGCGTGGCAGGCACGGTTAACTGCCGGTTTATCCCAGACTGACTGCTTGGTGATGCCTCGGATGAAAGATTCTCAACCACGGTATCAACATTGTCCGATTCAAAAACGCGAATCACATCCCCGTCTTTAGCCAGAAAATCCTGAATCCTGTCCCTGCCCGGCAAGTCAACTCGCACATCGTGCAGTAAGAGGTGGGTATCGATGGTGTCGATAAGAGAGGTTAACCGCCCACCTAGATCATCGCCATGCGAGAAGGTGGCCTCAAATTCCACAAAACTCCCGGAGAGGTTGGTCTCCATCTGCCAGCGCCCAACCTTTGATTGCCCTGCCTCTATGTCACCGAAATTCATCAGCAGCACGGGCTCGGCCGGCTCCTCATTCACCTGCGCGCCGGTGATACGAAAATCGATCAATAGTTCCTGCTCATTCTCAACAATCTTCGGTTGCGCCGTATCGATACTGAGGTCTTTCGCCGCCCCACCGCCATTGTTCGCAACACGCACCCCCAAGACAAAGGGTTGAGGCGGCTCAACCGGAGCGGTAAAAGGGTTGTCCGCGACAACATCCTCGGTCAGAAAATAGTCCAGGTTTAACTGTGGCAGGGGTTTAACGAAAATCAGATCCGGCGCCACCGCAATCTCTTTCTGCTCACCGTTCTGGGTGTAGCGCAGTACCGCGCCCACGTCATAACGCTTGCCGGATGCCACGGAGCCACCCGCACCGGGCGCGGGAATAATCAGCCAGTGTGCCTCTGCCTCCGCCCCCGGCGAGACGGTGCCACTGCCCGATACATCCGCAATCCCCTCAAGCGAGTCGACACGGATAAAAAACTGCGCGGCGGTATTGTTGGGATCACTGCTGGCCAGCACACTGTTGCCTTCCTCGTCGGTGAACACCACATCGACTTTGACATTCTCCAGCGCCACCGTATCAAGGTGGTTGGTGATCACCATGCGCGCATCAAACGCCTGACGCTCCAGGGTCAACGTCTGTTCTATCTCGATTTTTACTAGGGCGCATATTGAGTCGACAGCGAACGCTGTACCGCTGAGTAGAAGACAACTGAGAACAGCGAAAAGTCGAGTAATTCCCTTCCAAAAACCGATTGAGAGAGCTTTTCTGTTCACAGCTTTTCCCTTGATGATGTTCAATCTCGACATGTTTGAATGGAGGCTCAACACACCGGCTTTACTCACACGCATTACCGGCGGACGCATAACCACATAAAAATCCAAGAACGAAGGAACCCAAACCAAAGGCACGGGACACCATACCGAAGCAGCAAAAAACTGCCTGAGTGGTAGCAGTTATGCGTGATGGGGAGGAATCAGGGAGAACAGTTCCGTGTCATAGGTACTTCCTTACTGATCGATTAAAAACAACTGGTTATCGATGTGCCCAAGAATACCAAACTTGAACAGATTATTTCAATATAATTTGTATGTTTTTACCATAATTCGGGGAGCCGCTTGACATGCCAGCTTTCCTCGTCAAGCCTGAATCCCATTCCCTACAACCACTTACGGTCTAAGTTCCTAGGGTCTGTTAACACTAATATCAACGAATAAAATCCTGCAATAACAGATAGTAGCTCTCACGATTGGAGATGCTGTTATGCCCAACTCCCTTTATCGTTTTCACTTTGATCTGCGATTTGGGAAACGCACTGATCAGTCGGTTGGAGTATTTTGCAGGGATAATCTGATCATATTCAGCCAGTAAAACGAGGGTCTCAGCACTGATTTTTCCGACACGGCCAACAGAGTCATACTTATCCCATAGCAACAGTGACATGGGATAGAAAGGGAACTTGTCCTGAGCAACATTTTGAATGCTGTCATACGGTGTGATTAGGATCAGTTTCTCTATTGGCTTCTCTGACGCGAGATAGGTTGCCACCCCTGAGCCCAAACTACGTCCAACCACTGAGATAGTGGCGTGCTGTTGCTCGATCCGTGAATAGATATGTAAGGCATCACTATAGAGGCTTTGCTCGTCGGGTGAGCCAGTGCTTCCACCATACCCCCTGTAGTTGACCAGATAGACAGTATGATTTTGAAAAACATGACGGAAATCATCAGCATTCATGGCGACAGGTTCACCATTACCCCCAAAGTAGATTAACGCCTTCTCTCTGCCCTGGTTAAGCACGACCACCTCAATAGATTCACCATTGACGGAGAAAGGCTCTACCCGATAAGCGTGGTTGATTTTTTGCGTGGGGTAATAGAGGAAATTACGCTGAAAAATAAACAGCAGTACCCCTGTCGTAACATAGAAGAGCACTGTGAATTTGATGAGAGAGATCAGCATTTTCATCTCTCCAGTGTAGCCTGATTACTGAATCAGTTTGAGCAGTGCATCTCGATTAGTCCAGGAGGTCGCCATTTTTGCGGCTTCGAGAATAGGCACCCAGCGATACTCTGTATGCTCTGTTGGACTCAGTTTAATCAGACGCCGGAAAGGCAGTCTGAGTAAAAAGTGATGCTCTCGATTATAGCGCGCGGTAGGCGCATAGCGAGGCCGCCATTCAGGAAGAATGGGGAATTCAACCGTCAACCGGCAATCGATCAGACGGCCCTGACCCCGCAGCCCCGTCTCTTCATAAAGCTCGCGCTCAGCCGCATGACGGGCAGTTTCGCCCCAACGCATGCTACCGGTGACCGACTGCCAGAATCCGGTAGGTTTGGTGCGATTAAGCATCAACGCCTCACCGCCAGCGGTGTAGACCACTACTAAAATCGATTCAGGACGCTTATAGGATTTAGTCACAAACTGTATGACTGCGATATGAAGATGAAGTGCCGGAATCAGACTTCATCTTCATATCGGTAGGGTTAGCCGGCTTTCTTCTCTTCACTCTGCGGCAGACGCAGGCGAATCGAAAGTTCACGCAGTTGGTCGGGATTGACCTCGGACGGTGCTGAGGTGAGCAGACAGGCTGCTGTTTGGGTTTTCGGGAATGCCATGACATCGCGGATGGAGGCAGCCCCCGCCATCAGCATCACCAGACGATCCAGACCGAAAGCCAGACCACCGTGTGGCGGGCAACCAAATTTCAAGGCGTTGAGCAGGAAGCCAAACTTCTCTTCCGCCTCTTCCTGACCGATACCGAGCAGGGAGAAGACCTTCTCCTGTACTTCCGGGTCGTGGATACGGATAGAGCCGCCGCCCACTTCGGTGCCGTTCAACACCATATCGTAGGCGCGTGACAGACAGGCGCCTGGGTCGCTCTCCAGCAGATCCAACTGATCGCTTCTTGGCGCGGTAAAGGGGTGATGCAAAGCAGTCCAGCGCTTGGCGCCTTCGTCCCACTCGAACATGGGGAAGTCGACAACCCAAACCGGTTTCCAGTCACCTTCCAGCAGATCACGATCTTCGCCGAGCTTGACGCGTAACGCACCGATCGCTTCGTTAACGATGTTCGCTTTATCGGCACCGAAGAATATCAGATCGCCATTCTCAGCGCCTGTGCGCTCCATAATGCCGTTGACCGCTTCATCGGGCAGGAACTTCAGAATCGGAGACTGCAGCCCTTCGCGGCCCTGGGACCAATCATTTACCTTGATGTAGGCGAGCCCCTTAGCGCCGTAGATACCAACATACTTGGTGTAATCATCAATCTCTTTACGGCTCAGCTCGCTACCCTTCGGCAAACGCATGGCGACGACACGGCCTTTCGGATCCTTTGCGGGACCTGAGAACACTTTGAACTCAACCTCAGCCATCAGATCAGCAACGTCGATCAACTCCAGTGGGCAACGCAGATCGGGGCGATCAGAACCGAAACGACGCATTGCCTCAGCGTAAGTCATGCGTGGAAACTCAGGCAGTTCGACACCCTGTACCTCTTTAAATAGGTTACGGATCATACCCTCCATGACGCCCATCACCTGGTCTTCGTTCATGAACGACATCTCAAGGTCGAGTTGGGTAAATTCGGGCTGACGATCTGCTCGCAGATCCTCATCGCGAAAGCAGCGCACAATCTGGTAATAACGGTCCATGCCGGACATCATCAGCAACTGCTTGAACAGTTGAGGTGACTGAGGCAGTGCAAAGAATTTACCCGCATGGGTACGACTTGGAACCAGGTAGTCGCGTGCGCCTTCTGGTGTAGCCTTGGTCAACATCGGTGTTTCGATATCGAGAAAACCGTTGTCATCCAGATAGTTACGCATATTGCGAGTCACTGCCGCACGCAGTTTGATACGCTCCAGCATTTCAGGGCGGCGCAGGTCGATGTAGCGATAGCGCAGACGCACCTCTTCCGAAACATTCTCGTGCTCATCCAACTGAAACGGTGGTGTATCGGCGCGGTTCAGAACTTCCAGCTCCAAGCCAAGCACTTCGATTTCACCGGTAGGGAGTTCCGGGTTGATCGTACCTTCAGGACGGGCACGAACACGACCTTTGATCTTCAGAACAAATTCATTACGCACCTGCTCAGCCACTGCGAAAACATCGGGAAGATCGGGGTCATAAACCACCTGCACCAGACCTTCACGGTCGCGCAAATCGATAAAGATCACTCCACCGTGGTCACGACGGCGCTGAACCCAGCCGCAAAGTTCCACCTCTTGATCAATGTGAGAGGCATTGAGTTGTCCGCAATAATGGCTGCGCATGGAAATTGTCCTGTTACAAACTTAACTTGAAATGGCGGCCAGAAAAACGGCCGCTGAAAAAGCGGAAATGGTACGGTTTGAGGCCTGCTGGCGCAAGTTTTGGGGCCAAATTTCCGCGATCTCGTTGGAATTCCGGCGACCTAGAGACAGGATTGCCCCTTGGTCGCCTGTAGTTGGGTGATAATCCGATCAGT
>JAKSCN010000588.1 GCA_022360595.1 Chromatiales bacterium | reverse complement strand
TTCCTGGCCCAAAAAGAGGGGATCTTTACTGGGATCTCATCCGGCGCCGCTGTGGCGGGCATGATCAAAGCGGCAAAACGCGAAGATTTTCGCGATAAGGTACTGTTGGCGATTCTACCGGATACCGGTGAGCGCTATCTCAGTACCGATGTTTGGGACTAGCTGCTCTGGATAAACTCCAGGGCATTGGCATCCGGATCACGGCAGAACAGGGCGCGCCGGCCTGAACGGCTTGCTGTGAAAGGTATGCCGTTCGCTTCCAGGCGCCGCTGAAGCTGGTCGATATCATCCACTAGAAAAGCGATATGGCGATCCCGCCCACCGTGTTCGGGACGCTGCTCCACAGGGTCGGGGTTGGGCAACTCCAACAGATGGATCTGCTGCTCACCCACCACCAGCCAGGCACCGGGGAAGGGCAGGTCCGGGCGGTCCTGAAACACCTCAAGTCCCAGGACGTCCCGATAAAAACCTACCGCTCGCCTGGTGTCGGCGACCAGCAGGCTGGCGTGGTGGATGGCGTGAATCACTATTTGGCCGCTTTGGGGCGAACGGCTCCCATGCAGCGAATCATCTGCTCATGGCTGCTACTGGACTGCAGGCAGACTTTAGTCTTCTTCGCCGTCGCGATTGATTTATCCATATCAACCAGGATCTGTTTCTTCAGCTCTTCACTCCACTCCAGTACAGGGGCTTCCGGCTGAGGCGGTGGGGTATGACCCGGCTTGGCCATTCTGGTCATCATCTTTTCTTGATGTTTTGTCATCATCTCGACGCAGACATTAAGCTGCTCACTATTCTGACTTTTCGCCACACAGTCCCTTGTTTCACTCATCGGGCCAATAGAGTCATCAATGATAGGCAGCATATTGCTCTTTACTGTGGCGAATGGCGGTCTTTCCGGCTGCTGGCCGGTACTCTGAGCTGAAACGCTCAGTGGTAGAACCATCAGCAGTGTATACACAATTTTTTTCATTAAGCTTCTCTCCCTTTTGGTAGCGGGTACTCTACCTATTTGGTGTACGAAATGACAGGTATTAGGGGGCACCATTGAGAAATTGTTTCAAAGCCCGGCCTGTCTGGGATTTCCGACTCGCCTGGGCCACCTTCTCCGGGCGGCCCTCCACCACCACCTGGCCGCCGGCGTCACCACCTTCGGGGCCCATGTCGATAATCCAGTCCGCCTCAGCGATAACGTCCAGGTTATGCTCGATCACCACCACCGAGTGACCCGCGTCGACCAGGCGGTGCAGCACGCGGATCACCTTCTCCACGTCGGCCATGTGCAGACCGACCGTCGGCTCATCAAGCACATAAAGTGTTGGGGTAGGGCGGCGTTTAAGGTTGGGTTTTGCCTTGGCAAGCTCGGTCACCAGCTTGATGCGTTGTGCCTCACCACCTGAGAGAGTTGGGCTCTGTTGGCCCAAGGTCAGGTAACCGAGCCCCACATCCTGGAGTAGGGTGAGGGCGTGGTGGATGGCGGGGTGGGCCTCAAAGTAGTCCACCGCATCGTCAATGCTCATATTGAGGATATCGCCGATGTTTTTGCCTTTGTAGTGCACCGCCAAAGTCTCGGTATTGAAACGTGCCCCCTGGCAGCTCTCACAGGGCATTTTGACATCAGGCAGAAAGCTCATCTCGATCTTCTGAACACCCTGGCCGTCGCAGGTGTCGCAGCGCCCTTGCCGGGTGTTGAAGGAGAAGCGTCCCGGTCCCCAGCCGTGGATACGTGCCTCCGAGGTTGCCGCAAACAGTTTGCGGATATCATCCCAAAATCCGATGTAGGTGGCTGGGCAGGAGCGTGGTGTCTTGCCGATGGGGGTTTGGTCCACCTCCAGCACTCGGCCTATCGCC
Organism: Chromatiales bacterium; assembly: GCA_022360595.1. Classification (GTDB taxonomy): domain Bacteria; phylum Pseudomonadota; class Gammaproteobacteria; order Chromatiales; family Chromatiaceae; genus BM503. Next base: position 1,926 of record JAKSCN010000588.1, on the reverse strand, counting down.
TCCCAGCCGCTGATCTTTTTACAACCGGTTAGTGTGTGCTTCTTCTTGCTGCCACCGGGGCGGGTCTGGGCAATCAGCCCCCTGAGGTTTTTCACCAGCACCTCACGTACCAGGGTACTTTTGCCGGAGCCGGAAACCCCGGTGATCGCCACCAGACGCCCCAGCGGTAGTGCCACGCTGACATCCTGCAGATTATTACTTTGGGCCTTACTGATTTTCAGATACTGCTCGGCCTTAACCGGTCGGCGTTCCATCAGCGGGTGCTGCAGCGGATTGGCCAGAAAACGCCCGGTGAGTGACTGCTTACTCTTCAGCAGTTTACTCATATTGCCGGCAGCAACCAGGTGACCACCGCGCGAACCCGCCCCCGGACCGATGTCGATCAGGTGGCCCGCACGGCGTATCGTCTCCTCATCGTGCTCGACCACCACCACGGTATTACCCTTCTGCTGCAGCTTGCTCAAAGTGTTGAGCAGCATGCCGTTGTCACGCGGGTGCAGGCCAATGGTCGGCTCGTCGAGAATGTAACAGACCCCCTGCAGATTTGAACCGAGCTGGGCAGCCAAACGGATTCTTTGTGCTTCACCACCGGATAGCGTTGGAGCGGCGCGATCCAGGGTCAGATAGCCCAGCCCCACCTCCTGGAGAAAGCTGAGGCGTGAGCGGATCTCGCTGATCACATCCCGGGAGATCTCCGCCTCGCGACCGCTGATATTGAGATCGGCAAAGATCTCGGTGGCCTGATCCACCGAGCAGGCAGCATAGTCGGCGATCGACCAGTCGTGATAGTAGATCGAAAGCGCCTCGGGACGCAGGCGGGTGCCCTCACAACTTGGGCAGGTGGTGACACCCTCTTCGCTGGCCTCCAACCATTGGGCCTCTTCACCGCTCTGTTCAGCGTCGAAATCATCAATCTGATTGCCAGTGCCGTAACACTCCGGGCACCAGCCGTGCTTGGAGTTATAGGAGAAGAGGCGCGGATCGGGCTCGTCAAAACCGAGGCCGCAATCCGGGCAGGTGCGGTGGGTGGAGAAGCTGCGCTCCTCTCCCCACTGACCATCACCATCCAGAACCACCACGCGGGCTACACCTTTGCCGTGGTCCAGGGCGCTATCGAGCAGTGCTTGAAGCTGCTGCTCAGCGCGTTTGTTGACCTTTAGCTCCCCTACGGGAAGATCAATGTTGTGCTCACGATAGCGATCCAGGCGTGGCCAATCATCGGTGGGAAGCGCCTCACCATCTACCCGCAGAAAGGCAAAACCTTTGCGATCGGCCCACTTGGCCAGCTCGTTGTAGAGACCTTTTCGGTTCACAATCAGCGGCGCCATTAAAGCGATATGGCGCCCCCGGTACTCACGATTGATCCGGTCAAAGATCTCATCGCGGCTTTGGGGCTGAATGGGAATCTCGCAGTTGGGGCAGTACTGAATGCCCAGCTTCACGAACAGCAACCGCAGAAAGTGGTAGATCTCGGTCATGGTGGCCACGGTACTTTTATGGCCGCCGCGGCTGGTGCGTTGCTCAATGGCTACCGTCGGTGGAATACCGTAGATGGCATCGATATCGGGGCGGGCTGCCGGCTGGACAAACTGACGGGCATAGGCGTTTAGAGACTCCAGGTAGCGACGCTGCCCTTCGGCAAAGAGAATGTCAAAGGCGATGGTGCTCTTACCGCTGCCGGAGACTCCCGTGATGACGGTGAACTCGTTGTGCGGGATGGTGATATCCACATTGCGCAGATTGTGCTCGCGGGCGTGGCGGATCTCGATCTGACGACTGTTGCTATTATTCTTTTTTCGGCGTTTGGCTTGCTTGCCAAACTGCTGCAGGGATTGGCTGTAGTCGCGCAGTGCCTGACCAGTGTGGCTACTAAGGTGAGCGCTCACTTCTTCGGGCGTGCCTGTGCAGACCAGATCACCACCCTGA
>JAKSCN010000595.1 GCA_022360595.1 Chromatiales bacterium | reverse complement strand
GTCCCCTTCGTCTAGAGGCCTAGGACACCGCCCTTTCACGGCGGTAACAGGGGTTCGACTCCCCTAGGGGACGCCATCCAGACCCTGGTTACAATCGATGTAACCAGGGTTTTCTTTTTTATACTGTCTATTTTTCTACTAATCCGATTTGATGAGAGTAGTGACTTGGAAGATATGGACTATCCAGTACTATCTAGACAATGGCTAAAAAACCTTAAGGAATTTAGCGATTGGCCGCTATATAACGTGAGGAGTTTATAAGAAAGGCAATATATTAGTAGGAGAACAATGTGAAAAAAACTTACTCACTTTTATTTGCGTCAATCTTTACTGCATCACTGATTACCGCATGTAGTAATGAGCCATCAGTTTCCTTCACATCAAATGTAAAACCAATAGTGGACAAACACTGTGCCGAATGCCACATGACGGGTGGTGAAGGCGCCAATGCCAGTGGCTTTATTGTGGAATCCTATGAGACCTTGATGAAAGGCACAAAATATGGGCCAGTGATTGTTGCGGGTGATCCTCTGTCCAGTTCACTCTATCGGTTGATCTCCGGTAAGGTGGATAAGTCGATAGAGATGCCTCACTCAAAAGAGCCGCTGAGTAGTGGAGAGATAGCCATGGTGGAAAACTGGATCAACCAAGGCGCGGTAAAATAGAGAGTCTCCGTTAGAATTACGCGGGGTGGCTAGGGCCTGTTAACACTAATTTGATTGTTATTGCCAATGGCTATTGGCGTGATGATTAAATTAGTGTTAATAGGCCTTGGTAATAAGTGCTCAGTAACACCGATTTTTTTAGGCCCAACAGTGACAGTCCAATGCGTGTTAGCAGGACCGTTCTGGTTGCTTCTTCACCCTAAACAGGGTGATTTCCCTCTCTCCTTTAGTGGTGCTTAAACTGCATAATTCCTTGTGTCCCTCTCCTTGACCGTTATCTCTTTCATGGTGCTTATGGCTAAATGGAACTAATCTATTAGATAGCCTCGGATTAATGCCGGGGAGCATGATCTGAAAGTCAAAATCGTCGAATTAAGGTAGAAAACGTAGGTAATAAGCTGGTTTTCTAATGCTGAAGTCGGTGATATTCGCCTTCGGGTAGTAGCTCGCAAGTTGATCGGAGGTGGGTGAAGAAGGTGGGTTAGCCGCACCCCCACCAAAAAATATAGCCGTTAATATCTATCAGAGAACTCGCCGTTTGAATTGACGAATAAGTGAGGTGTATCCATGAGAGGTATTATTATCTTGATTGCGTTGCTTGGCGCCGGGTACTATTTCTACTCCAGATTGCCTCAAAGCGCTGATTATCTCCATGGAACCTGGGAAGTGGTGCAAGACCCTGGCAATCCGGGCTCTACAGAGCGATTTAAATTTACAGCGGATGGTGCCTTTCTACCAGAGAATGGCCCCCGGTGTTCATACAAGCACGTGGTTAATGATGTGGTCGTGTCGATCACCTGTCCTCTGAAAAATGGCAAGACTAAAGAGATGGCTTTTTCTCTGTCTGATGATAAGGCCGTCTTGACTCGTTCATCCGGTGTGACCTACAAACGGATTGCCAATTGAATCATAAGTAGCTTCAGACCAATGGTAGCTGTTGCAGTGCGTTATTTCCCTGAAAGGGTGTGTGATATAACGGCAGGCGGGGATGGGCTGCATGCTGGTTCTAACAGTCCTCCCTTTAGACGTAAGTGAGTGTAAATAGACCCTAAAGTATCTTCAGAATTATCCTATTGCCTTACGGATCAAAGTTGCATAAAAAAGAACCGCTTATGTTTTATGCAAAATACAAGGAGTTAAAATGATCCGCACAATTCATTCATTAGTGAAAACAGCTTTTTTCGTTGTTTTGTTTTCAGTGTTTTCATTCACTGGAATGGCTAATGCGGCAACATGCAAAGGAATGCCCAAAAGCCAGTGTTCAACGCAGTCTTCCTGCTCTTGGGTTGATAGTTATAAACGCTCGGACGGCGTCGCGGTGAATGGCTACTGCCGGAGTAAAGGTGGTCAGTCAGCCAAGACATTGAAGAAGTCGAAAAAAGAGAGCAGCAAAGCCCAGTCTAAAACGGACAAGGCTGCAGGCACTCAGAGCAAATCAACTACGTCAAAGAGCGAGGAATCAAAAACGTAGAAATTGAAAAAACAGGTTCAAAAAGAGTCATGCTTTTTGAACCTGATCAGCCCGACTAATGCCCGTCAATGTACGGGCATTTTTTATGGTGTCTCGTTACCCTTGTTGCTGAGCGGTAATATCAATCGCCTGATTTCACAGTGGTAATTTGCCTTACATAAATGAGGTGCGCACGTAAAGTGCTATTATCCTGACAAATATCATATTTACTAATGAATTTCATATAACTGATAGAAAAATATAGAAAAAAATAGATGGCATATATTCTGCTTATGCGGATTGGTACGCACTCATAAACAACAACTTCAAGTGTGAGTGCGTGTTTATCTCTGTATGAGGAGTGTGTTATGTCGGAAACCTTCTATGACGTGATGCGGCGACAGGGGATCACGCGCCGTAGTTTCTTGAAATATTGCAGCTTGACTGCTGCCGCCCTGGGGCTGGGGCCGCAATTTGCGGGGAAGATAGCCCATGCAATGGAGAACAAGCCGCGAACGCCAGTGCTGTGGCTGCATGGCTTGGAGTGTACCTGCTGTTCTGAGTCATTCATTCGCTCAGGTCACCCATTAACCAAAGATGTTGTCCTGTCCATGTTGTCGCTGGACTATGATGACACCATCATGACTGCCGCCGGCCATCAGGCGGAGGCGATTCTTGAGGAGATCGTCGAAAAACATAAGGGTAACTACATTCTGGCGGTTGAGGGTAATCCGCCGCTGAATGAAGACGGTATGTACTGCATCATTGGCGGCAAGCCCTTTGTTGATCAGCTCAAATATGCCGCCAAGGATGCCAAGGCGATCATCTCCTGGGGCTCCTGCGCCTCATGGGGTTGTGTGCAGGCGGCGCACCCCAATCCGACCCAAGCGACACCGGTTCACAAGGTGATTACCGATAAGCCGATCATCAAGGTGCCTGGCTGTCCTCCCATTGCGGAGGTGATGACCGGGGTGATCACCTACATGCTCACGTTTGATCGCTTACCCAGTCTGGACCGCCAGGGCAGGCCGAAAATGTTCTACTCCCAACGTATTCACGATAAGTGCTACCGCCGTCCTCACTTCGATGCCGGGCAATTTGTCGAGAGCTGGGACGATGAGTCGGCACGCAAGGGATATTGTCTCTACAAAATGGGCTGCAAGGGCCCCACCACCTATAACGCTTGCTCGACAGTTCGCTGGAATGGTGGGCTCTCATTTCCTATTCAGTCGGGTCATGGCTGTATAGGCTGTTCTGAAGACGGTTTCTGGGACAAAGGCTCCTTCTACCAGCACGTTACCAATACCCATCAATTTGGGGTTGAAGCCAATGCCGATAAGGTGGGTGTGGCCACCGCCGGTGTTGTAGGCGCTGCTGTAGCCGCTCATGCCGCGGTAAGCGCCATCAAACGCGCCCAACATAAAGGAGATGGTCAATGAGTGTGCTAGAGACTCCCAACGGTTTTAAACTGGACGACTCAGGTAAACGTGTGGTTGTTGACCCGGTAACACGCATAGAAGGGCATATGCGTTGCGAAGTGAACCTGGATGAGAACAACATCATTCGCAATGCGGTCTCCACCGGCACCATGTGGCGTGGGCTGGAGGTGATCCTGCGCGGACGTGATCCACGCGACGCCTGGGCCTTCACCGAGCGTATATGCGGCGTCTGCACCGGAACCCATGCCCTGACGTCGGTGCGCGCGGTTGAGGATGCGCTGAACATCCAGATTCCCGACAACGCCAACTCCATCCGCAATATCATGCAGCTCGCGCTGCAGGTGCATGATCATCTGGTCCACTTCTATCATCTGCATGCATTGGACTGGGTGGATGTGATCAATGCGCTGAAGGCCGATCCGAAGCAGACCTCGGCGCTGGCGCAGAGTATCTCCAGTTGGCCTATGTCGTCGCCGGGTTATTTCAGGGATATCCAGAACCGGATCAAAAAGTTTGTTGAATCCGGTCAGCTAGGCCCCTTCATGAATGGCTACTGGGGCAACCCCGCCTACAAACTGCCGCCGGAAGCAAACCTAATGGCGGTGGCCCACTATCTTGAAGCCCTCGACTTCCAGAAAGAGATTGTCAAAGTTCACACCATCTACGGCGGTAAGAACCCTCATCCGAACTGGCTGGTGGGCGGTGTGCCCTGTGCGATCAATCTGGATGGTGTCGGGGCGGTTGGCGCCGTCAATATGGAGCGGTTGAACCTGATTAGCTCTATCATCGATCGCACCATAGAGTTTGTCGACCAGGTCTATGTGCCGGACCTGGTTGCTATCGCTTCATTCTACAAAGAGTGGACCTATGGCGGTGGTCTGGCGGCGACCAATGTCTTGTCATACGGTGATATTCCCGATCGCGCCAATGATAACTCGGCGGATAATCAGCTCTTGCCTCGTGGCGCCATTATCAACGGCAACTTGAATGAGGTGCTCGATGTGGATGTGCGTGACCCCGAGCAGGTGCAGGAGTTCGTCGCCCACTCCTGGTACAAGTATGCTGATGAGTCGAAGGGGCTGCACCCCTGGGATGGTGTGACTGAACCCAACTATGAGCTGGGACCCAACACCAAAGGCACCCGCACCCATATCGAAGAGATCGATGAGAACGCTAAATACTCCTGGATCAAAGCGCCGCGTTGGCGCGGGCATGCCATGGAGGTGGGGCCATTGGCGCGCTATATCATCGGCTATGCCAAGGGCATACCTGACTTTAAAGAACCCGTGGACAAGCTGCTGACCGACCTGCAACTCCCGACATCGGCGCTGTTCTCCACCTTGGGTAGAACGGCGGCGCGTGGCCTGGAAGCCTCTTACTGCGCCCACAAGATGCGTTACTTCCAGGACAAGATGATGGCCAATCTCAAGGCGGGGGATCTGAGTACCGCGAACGTGGAGAAGTGGGAGCCGTCGACCTGGCCTAAAGAGTGTAAAGGGGTTGGGACAACCGAGGCCCCGCGTGGCGCTCTGGGGCACTGGGTGAAGATCAAGGATACCCGCATCGACAACTACCAGTGTGTGGTGCCCACTACCTGGAACGGCTCTCCCCGTGACCCGCAGGGCAATATCGGTGCTTTTGAGGCGGCACTGATGAACACGAAGGTCGAAGTGGCTGATCAGCCGCTGGAGATCCTCCGCACCCTGCATAGCTTTGACCCATGTCTTGCCTGTTCCACCCATGTCATGAGTGAGGACGGGCAGGAGATGGCGAGTGTGAAAGTCAGGTGATTAACGGGGGCGGGTGTGCGCACCCGCCATCGCTGAATCGGGAGAGTAGCTATGCAAACAGAGTTAAAAACACAGACCGCAGTCTACGTGTACGAAGCCCCGGTGCGGATATGGCACTGGGTTAATGCGCTGAGCATTGTAGTACTGGCGATCACAGGTTATCTCATTGGTAGTCCGTTGCCGACGGTGGCGGGTGAGGCCAGCGATCACTACATTATGGGGTATATCCGCTTTGCCCATTTTGCCGCGGCTTACGTTTTTACAGTGGGTTTTATTGGGCGTATCTATTGGGCGTTTGTGGGAAATCACACCTCCAGAGAGCTGTTTACCTTTCCGTTCTGGAAAGTGAGTTTTTGGCGTGAGTTGATCCATGAAGTGCGTTGGTATCTGTTCTTGGAGAGAGAGCCTAGAAAATATATCGGCCACAATCCTCTGGCCCATATCACAATGGTGGCGATCATTACGGTCGGCGGCTTGCTGATGATTGCCACAGGCTTTGCTCTCTATGCGGAACAGACCGGCCTGGGCAGTTGGCAGGATCTGCTGTTCGGCTGGCTGATCCCGTTGATGGGACAGAGTCAGGATGTGCGGCTCTGGCACCATTGGGGTATGTGGATCATCGTCTGGTTCGTCATGATTCACGTCTATGTCGCTATCCGAGAAGACATCATGTCGCGCCAGAGTATGATCTCAACCATGATCAGCGGCTGGCGTATGTACAAGGACGATCGCCCCTAGGGGCAGTTAACAGATCTGATCTCCACCTCTGTAGCGGGCCTTTCAGGCCCGTTTTTTTTCGCCAATCTGATAATGACCAAGTAATTTAATGCGTTAATTACTTATCATTTCTATGTTTTTAGTGAAACCTTTTTGTTCATAAGGGATAGATTGATTGAGGTATAGAGGGAAAAAGTGACCTGATCTGGGTCAGCTTAACTCAAGAAAAGTGATATAAGTGGTAAAAAACAATCCAGTTATTATCTAAAATGGAAACTGATCAGACGATTTAATCTCGTTGAATAGAACTGCATTTAGTTAACTGATTGATAAGCAATCAATATTTTTGTTTTTCCCTACTTGGCCCGGCTTTTGCGTTTTCCTCGGTACCGAAAATCGACCGAATATAAGGGTAACAGTGTGACGCGACGCATTCTTGTATTGGGTATCGGCAATATCCTCTGGGCAGACGAAGGATTTGGCGTCAGAGCTGTTGAAGAGCTGAATCGACAATACCAATTCGATAGCAATGTCACTCTAATGGATGGGGGGACCCAGGGGCTCTATCTCGTTCAACACGTACGGGAGACCGATATTCTGATTGTTTTTGATGCCATTGATTATGGTTTGGTACCGGGTACGTTGAAACTCATTGAAGGCGACGATGTGCCCCGGTTCATGGGGGCGAAAAAGATGAGCCTGCATCAAACCGGCTTTCAGGAGGTGCTGTCGACCGCGGAGTTGCTGGGCGACTATCCAGAACATCTGCTGTTGATCGGGGTGCAGCCGGAGGTGTTGGAAGACTACGGCGGCAGCTTGCGACCGGTGGTAAAGGCGCAAATCCAACCCGCGATAGAGGTGGCGCTCGCTTTTCTTGAGAAGCATGGGATACAGGCCGAGCGGCGGGAAGCAGTGATAGCGGACAGTGTGTCGATCACCAGTCGGGCGCTTGAGCTGGAGCGCTACGAGCAGGAGCGTCCCAGCTCCGAGGCGGCGTGCCGGGTTGGTGACGCCAGAATCCTGAATGATGCCCGAATCGAGTTCTCTCCCCAGCAGTTGCTGGAGGAGACAGGGCGTTTGCAGGTTGATGTCGATCATCGTGGAAAATATTGAGGAGCGCCGCCAATGAGACCCTTTCACATCGAAAACCTGATTCAGCAGCATGGACTGCCGGAACTGTCGACAGAGACACTGGATCAATTCCTGGAGCAACACCATCAGGTCATGCTCTTCTTTACCGAAAACCCCGATCAGTTTCCAGAGACCAATGATGTGGCGGTGGTGCTGCCCGAATTGATGAAGGTGTTTGGCGATCGGTTGAGCGCGGCGGTAGTGGCACTCAAATCCCAGCGTGAACTGCAGAAGCGTTACGGCTTTAAAACCTGGCCCTCCCTGGTGTTCCTGCGCGATGGCGCCTATCTGGGGGTGATCAGCCGGGTACAGAACTGGAGCGAGTATCTGCAGGAGATCGAATCGATACTCTCTTTAGAGCCATCCAGACCTCCGACTATCGGTATTCCGGTAGTTGAAGAGCCCATGGGTAATTCGGTGTAGGAGCTGCGTGATGAAATCTATCGATATTACATTCACTGGAACAGGTCCAGGTTCGCAACCCCTGGAGGCCGATGGCGCTCAATTGGAGTATATGCAACTGCCCGGAGAGATGCAGACGTTCGTCCCCCCTGTGTTGCCAGAGCCTGAAGAGATCGAAGGGTGTGAAGCGGCACTTGAACTGCTCGATAAATTACTTAGCGCCGCAAAAGTGTTTGATCAACAGGGCAGGGCACAACAGTTTGATCTGAGCGGTTTCGATCAGACCAACCGTACCCTGATAGACCAAGTGCTTGGTGAAGGTGAGGTCAGTGTACGGTTCCACAACCCGGAAGATCTCAGAATACAGGAGTCCGTTCTGGCCGGAATTTGGCGCGTACAGCACCTCGATGCGCAAGGGCGGGTGGTAAAAGATCTCATCGAAATTGGTGCTGTCCCGGCGGTTCTGTTAAGCGAGGTGTTCAGCGAGGGCAGGCGGACGATTCAAGCCGCATCGGCCGAGCAGGCCGAGGTGTTGCTGAATGCGCCGTCACTGCTGGTTGAATTGGCGGACAAGGTCGCTGCCTACCAGCCGGGTGACGAACCCCATGTGATCAATCTCACCCTGTTACCCCATAGCCCCGAAGACCTGGAACATCTTGACACTAGCCTGGGCGCAGGCCGGGTGGCGATACTGTCGCGCGGCTACGGCAACTGCCGTATTACCAGTACGGGGATTACCCATGTCTGGTGGGTACAGTTCTTCAACTCCACGGATGTGATTATTCTCAATACTATCGAGGTTGTCGATGTGCCGTTGGTGGCGAAGGCGTCCAGAGAGGACATTCAAGATAGCGCCCAGCGGTTGGAAGAGATTCTGGCGGTCTACCAACAATGAGTGCGCCAAAACAGACATTTGAGGGCTCTTATTTGGGCGATAACCGGCAACTGCACGATGAGACGCTGATGGAGTGCAAAATCTGCTGGTACGTCTACGACCCGCAACAGGGTGACCCGGTGTGGCAGATCGAGCCCCAAACACCCTTCAGCCAACTGCCAGATCACTGGCGCTGTCCCGAGTGTGACGGCGAGAAGGCCCAGTTCATGGTGCTGGAGGCGCGGCGATGATTCATCCCCAGCACCTGATTCTGGGACTGGAGCAGACCTACTCAACCATCCAGGCCGAGCGGATGTGCGGGATGCCGTTTCTGAATTCGGTTCTGCGCGCTCAAGCGGTGGGATTTCAGCGCTGGGGTGAACACTGTCTGGGCGTGATTATTACACCCTGGTTCATGAATGTGATGCTGCTGCCCTGCGAAGGGGATGGCTGGGTGGATCTTCCACCCGGTACAACCGTACAGCACCGTTTCCCGTCAGGCGTCTATGAATTTGTAGTGGGGGAGGAGTCCGGTATCGGGCGATATCAGAGCTGCTCCCTGTTCTCGCCCATGGAGATGTTTGAGGATCAAACGGCAGCAGTGGCAACCGCTGAAGCGGCGCTTGCCGCGCTGATGGCATCGGAAAACCGGGAAATTAGTGACCGTCCTCAAACAACGCAAACTTCACAGGAAGAAAACGACTTAAATTCTGGTCAGGTCAAGGCACAAAATGCCAGCAACATGGTACAACCTGCAGCCGGTAGGCGGGGAATTACCCGCAGAGATCTTCTAAGGGGTGTTTTTCGAGGCGAAGCATGAATCCAGGTGGCGGCATAGAGGGTGGCATCGATATCAAGCTGGTTTGGCAAAACTGGCAGGTGAGCGATGTTGTGATCACCTCTACCAGACCGCTACAGACGCCAAAGATCTTTATCGGTAAAACAGCGGAGCAGGTATTGGCCACCTTGCCGCTGCTCTACAGTGTGTGTGGCACGGCCCAAGCGATGGCCGCGGTCACCGCCAGTGAACGGGCGCTTGGCTTGGAGTCATCCTCATTGACCCGGCTTGGTCGTCAGTTGCTGGTGTCGGTTGAAACAGCAAAAGAGCATCTCTGGCGTATGCTGCTGGATTGGCCGGGGTTCCTCAAAGAGCAGCCCGACCATGCCTCTGTGGCCCAGGTGGTGAAGCTGCAGGGAGAGATGCGTCAACTGCTCGATTCTGAAAAGGCGCTGTTTCTACCTGGTCGTACTCTAGAGGGTATCCCGGCAGCAGAGCTTCTCAAGCATGTCGAAACGCTAGAGTCGCAACTGAAAAACAGCATTTACTGTATCCCCTGTGAACAGTGGCTTGGATTTGATGAGGAACAAGCTCTGGGAGCTTGGACAGATAAGAGTGACAGCATTGCGGCCAGAATGCTCAGATGGATAGCCGAGCAGGGTTGGCAGTCGCTGGGGAGCAATGAAATTGCCTTCTTGCCCGAACTTTCGCATGAAGAACTGGATGCTACGTTCGCCTCGGATACAGAGGGTGATTTTATTGCGGCACCTACATGGAAAGAGCGCTGTTATGAAACCACCTCACTGTCGAGGCAGGCGGGGCACAAGCTGATTCGCTCGGTGACAGAGCAATATGGAAACGGACTCTTTACCCGACTAGTGGCACGCCTGGTCGAATTGGCCAAACTACCTGGGCAACTGCGGTTTATGCTGCATACTGCCGTATCTGAGAGCACGTCTAAGTCTGCTGGTTCTGGGGCCGGGCTGAGTGAAGTGGAAGCGGCGAGAGGGCGTCTGATTCATCGTGTTGAGATCGATAGCGAGGCAGTCTCTCGCTATCAGATTTTAGCGCCCACCGAGTGGAATTTTCACCCTCGGGGTGTTTTGGCTCAAAGCCTAATGGCATTGCAGCCTGGTTCGGAATCTGAGCTGGAACAGCAAGCCCGGTTGATGGTCAATGCCATCGATCCCTGTGTGGGTTATACGCTACGGATTAACTGAGTAGGTTTTAACAGGCGAAGAATGGATAAGGACTATTTGCTGTTCAATTT
>JAKSCN010000357.1 GCA_022360595.1 Chromatiales bacterium | reverse complement strand
TTGCTAAAACTGTTTAGAACTTATTTTTTACTGTAAAAATCAAGCCGACAAGTGCTAAGCCAACGAACAAGGATATTGTATGATAAATGCCATTTTGCTTCTGCGCCGCTTCAGAGTATGGAATTGGAGAGTCCATTAAAAAGTACCAAGCTAAATAAAAGCATAGGGTCTTAGGAAGCAAATTTACCTAAATTGGGTGTTTTCTGAGCATTTTCAGTAGCAACTTGTAGATGTCATCATTGCGGTGATTGAATCTAAACTCTGTCTCCTTGAGATGCAAATAGAATGTATGTTTCGGAAGACCTTTAAACCGTGCTAATCGATGTTTGGCAAATGCCCAAAATGACTCAATGCCGTTAATGTGTTTTTTGTCTCTCACGAATTCATTAACACCATGATGAACCCTGAAATGCTTTTCATACCCAAGATCAACCAGGCCATCGTAAGCTCGCCAACCGTCGGTGTGGATAACGGCATCGAGATCAACACGGCCCCGAATCACGGGTAATAAAGTTTTTTTACGCGCATCAGGCACTATTTCGGTGTAGACATGACCATTACGCTTGAAAATACCAAAAACAATAGTCTTGCTGCCTGCGCCTCGGCCGCGTTTGCCTCTGACTCGGCGAGGACTAAAGTAGGATTCATCAAGCTCTATCTCACCAGAATATGGCGATTGCTCTTCACAATAGGCAGCAATCCGACGACGAATTTTCAGAAAAATATCATTCACCGAACGGATGCTGAGGCCAGTCAATTCGGCGCTGTCTGTGGCTGTAAAATCCATCGCGAAAGCCTTAATCAGACGCCGAAATCTGGCTTCGCTGATTTTAGAAAATTTATAGTATTTGTTTCTACTGTTATACATGGGCGCAAATGCATATTAGCATGCAATTTGCTTCCTAAGACCCTACTATTTAATCCATGACTTTATGCTGTGTTGTGCATAAGGTAAAAATTCAGGCGGATAAGATGCTGGGGGGTGTTGTCGCGGTTGGTCATGGAGAGTAGTTTGCACCACGAGTAAAGAGTGATCTGTTATGTATAGCAGACCGCTTTTTTATTGAGTGTATAGTGATTAACCCAGCCGCTTTACTTCAAAAATGTGATCAAGCCTGATACGTTGCTGTTGACCATCGGCTGTTTCCAGCACCAGATATTCAGCCCCCTGGCTGGTGACAATATCGATGACTTTGCCTTTTTGCGTGCTTTTG
>JAKSCN010000585.1 GCA_022360595.1 Chromatiales bacterium | reverse complement strand
CCGGATCTCCAGTATGAAATTGACGGGTGATAATCCGGTCAGTCGCTGCAGCTTGAGCAGGCGCCACCGCCACAAGCCGGGGCACTGCTTTTCTTATCGCTACTACCTGACTCGTGCAGATTCTTTTTGCTGCCGCTCTTGAAGTCTGTTTCATACCAACCGCCACCTTTCAGGCGAAAACCGGCAGCGGAGATCAGTTTTTTGAGCTGCTCTTCACCGCATTCCGGGCAGTCGGTCAGTGGCGCATCGGCCATCTTCTGCATTTTTTCAAGTTCGTGACCACAGGCGTCACAACGGTATTCATAAATCGGCATAATTCTGGAATCTCCACCAAATACCCGCAACTATTGGCGGCTTAGAGAAAAATTGCGGAGATTCTACCACAAATCAGAAAAATCAGAGTCCAAAGCGGGCTTCGTTGCCCCCTCGTTCAGACAAATCCTGCTCACGAATCCCCTCAACCAGCCTCAGCAGCTTGGCATGCTCCTCCGCCGGCATCCCAAATTCCAAGAAATACTCCAGGTGTTTGAAGATCTCTTCCAGAGAGTGATTGCGCTGCTGCAGGTAGAGAAAACACTTGGCCAGCGCCTGTGGGTCATCATCAGCAATTCGCATGCGATTGGCTTCATTCAACGCGGATGTCATCTGCTCTTTTGAAGGTCTCATTAGTAAACCTCCTTTTTTTGCCTTTTATATTTTTAACTATATGTCAGACAACTGTTTTTTCTATCGCGAAGCCATTATCAGCGGGATTTTTTGACGCCGATCAGCTTATCGATCAGTTGAGTCGCCAACACCGAAAGCACCACATAACCGGCAAAGAAATAGAGCCCCGCCTGCACCTCGGCATCGGTTAGCCCTTTACCATTACTACTAAAAAAAGCGACCAGAATAGCCACCACAAAGACATCAGCCATCGACCACTTACCGATATGGCGCACCAGATTCAACCCTTTCAATGACAGGTGGTGGGTACGGGCAAAAAAGGTCATACCTACCAGCAGGCTCTTCACCACCGGTATCACCACACTGAACAGAAACAGAATAGCCGCCAGCCACAGATTACCGACGCTCTGCAGCGCCGTAATGGTGCTCAGTACCCCTTTCGACTGGAATTGAAACACTGTCTCACCCAACACGGGCAGCTCTTTACTCGCCGCCAGTGACAGGATGGGAGCTGACAATCCTACCGCCAGCGCAATCATTGCAACCAATAGCGCCGCATAGGCCATATCCCCCAGATCACATCGAACGAGATAAGCGAATAACAGCGCCAGCGGCACCAGGGCAAAAAAACCTATCGACATCAGATCGGCTGAGTGGCGATAGGCCTCCTGCAGCCGTTTCTGCTCCGCGAGCTGGTTTATCTGATCGCTATAGCCACTGTACGTGCCCATTGAGAGCATCTCGATCACCTTGTCGACGGCTGAAGCGATCTTGGTCTCTGCCTGCAATTCATCGATCAGCGCCAGAGTGGTCTGCTCATAGGCGAGGGCCTGCTGCCAAGCGTGCCAGGCACAGAACAGCAACCCGCCCAACAGCAGTACAAACAAGGTTAATGAGAGTCTATTGACAGCACTAGGTGAGCTTGGAGCTGTTTCGGTCTGATCCATCACGTCCTATCATCCGGCCATTCAGAAAACTGCGGCAATTGAGCGTCTTCGGCTATCTCATACCACGGCGCTTTTAGACTTACCCAGATATGGTTCACCGGCCTCACCTCAGGATCATCATCCAAGGTGCCCAGCCTCAACACATAGTGCTCCTGCTCCTCCCGGTGGGCATAGATGTGTGAGCCGCAGTTACTACAAAAATACCGTCTTTTACCTGGGGAAGATTGGAAAGATTTCAAGAACTCGCTTCCCTCCAGGCAGTTGAAATCTTTAATCTGAACGGCTGCCACCGATGAAAATGCGGCGCCATGCGCCTTACGGCAGGTGGTGCAGTGGCAATGTGTAATATCACCGAGCTGCCCGGTTATCTCGTATTGAACACCACCACACAAACAGCTTCCCCTCATTGATACAACTCCCGAGCTAAATTTAGTCCATTCTACGCTATTACTGATCTATGCAAAGAGGTAGGGGGTTTTGTCAATTTGGTCAAGAACATGACCGGTAAGGCAGGAAGATTTTCACTCCTGCGGCATCCACTCACCGCAGGAGAGGAGTTACACCATTTCCATATTTGGATAGCTGTTACGCCAGCCCTGCATAAGTAAAGCCGGCATCCTCGACAGCCTGCTCGATCAGCGCATCATTATCGGCACCCTCAACCGTGACCAGCCCGCCTTCAAGCTGAATCTCTACACTTGCCTCGGGAGCAACCGCTTTGATCGCTTGCTCGACAGAGCTGCTGCAACCACCACAACTCATGCCTTCCACTTTATAGACTTTCTGCATCAGAACTCTCCAGATTAACGATATGAGCCACTAACGGGTTTAATTATTGATACCACGCCAGCGTTTTAATAACAGTGAATTTGAGACCACACTCACAGATGACATCGCCATCGCAGCGCCAGCAATTACCGGACTGAGCATACCGGAGGCCGCGAGCGGAATGGCGATGAGATTGTAGATCAGTGCCCAGAACAGATTCTGCTTAATCTTACTATAGGTGGCCTCTGAAACACTCAAAGCATCGGCAACCAGCGCCGGATTGCCGCGCATCAAGGTAATACCTGCCGTATGCATCGCCACATCAGTGCCGGTGGACATCGCCATCCCTACATTGGCGGCCGCCAGTGCTGGGGCGTCGTTAATACCATCGCCGACCATTGCCACTTTCCGCCCCTGCTGTTGCAGCGACTGCACCTGCTGCGCCTTATCCTCAGGCAACACCTCGGCGATCACCTGTTCGATACCAATACTCTGAGCCACCACTTGGGCTGCCTGAGGGTTATCCCCGGTCAACATCACCGGCTCAATATCGAGCTGTTTCAATGCAGTGATAGCTGCCGATGAAGAGGCTTTAACCGGATCACGCACAGCAATAAAACCGAGCAACTCACCCGCATCGTCCACCATGCGCGCGATCCACATCAGCGTACAGCCCTGATCTTCAAAACTTTGGGCTGTGTTATCCAGTTCACCAAATCCGCCGAGAGTCTCACGAATCAAGCGGCGGCTCCCAATCAGCAACCGCTGACCGTCAACCTCTGCCTGCAGACCACGCCCCGGAAAGCTACTGAACTCGGACACGGGTGAGAGTTGAAGTTGATCAGCTTCAGCTTTACGCAGCACCGCTTTTGCCAACGGATGCTCACTACCCTGCTGGGCAGAAGCCATGAGACGCAGCAGCTCCTGAACATCAAGCCCTGCAGCCACCACCTGCTCTACTTCTGGTCGTCCTTCGGTGAGGGTGCCGGTCTTATCAAACACCACCGTATTGCACTGATGTGCTTGCTCCAGGGCATCGGCATCTTTGATCAGAATCCCCTGTTTGGCTGCCACACCGGTACCCACCATGATCGCTGTCGGGGTTGCCAGGCCAAGGGCACAGGGACAAGCGATCACCAGCACCGAGACAGCCGCCAGAAAGGCAGTCTGAGGTTCACCGGCCAACAGCCACCAGGCTAGAAAAGTGCCGAGGGCAATAACAGCCACTATCGGCACAAAGATCTCAGAGATACGGTCCACCAGCTTCTGCACCGGCGCCTTGCTCGCCTGAGCAGTCACCACCAGACGAATAATGCGCGACAGCGTCGATTCAGCGCCCACTTGGGTGGTTTCGACTCGCAGCAGCCCATCACCATTGACCGACGCCCCGGTCACCTTATCCCCAACAGCACGCAGTACGGGCAGAGACTCACCGGTAATCAGTGATTCATCGATCTGGCTACTCCCTTCTATCACCAGCCCATCCACCGGGATCCGTTCGCCCGGTTTCACCACCACAATATCACCTACCCGCACCTGTTCAGCCGGTATTTCAGTCAGCACGCCTGCGCGCTCAACAGTGGCTACCTCTGGCCGCAACGCCATTAGCGCCCGAATTGCCGAGGCGGCACTCGCTTTGGCACGCCCCTCCATCCACTTACCAAACAGCACCAGGGTGATCACCATGGCTGAGGCTTCAAAGTAGAGATGACCGCCACCCTTCAGCGTCACCCATGTGCTTAGGCCCCAGGCGGCACTGGTTCCCATCACCACCAGGACATCCATATTGCCGGCGCCACCGCGCAGGGATTTGAATGCGCCTTCATAGAAGCGCCAACCGATCCAGAACTGCACTGGCGTCGCCAACAGAAACTGCAGCAAAGGCGGCAACATCAGATCCATCCCTAACGGCATGAACAGCATCGGCAAAGCGAGAGGTAAGGTCAGGACCACCGCCGCAATCAGTTTGATCATCTCGGCGCGGTTACGCGCTTCAGCCTGTTTCTGAGCAGCAGCCAGCTGCTCGGCCTCATTCTGAACCGGAGTTGCGGTAAACCCCGTCTTGGCTACCGCCTGGATCAGCGCCTGAGCCGACAAACTACCTGCGGGACCTGTGACCGAAGCCCTTTCCGTCGCCAGGTTGACACTCGCCTCTTCCACCCCCGGCTGACGTGACAACACCTTCTCCAATCGGGTAGAGCAAGCGGCACAAGTCATACCGATGATGTTGAACTCATAGGTTTCGCGAGGCACGGCAAACCCTGCCTTGGCAATAGCGGCCGCGATATCGGTAACACTCAGCGTTTTACTGTCAAACTCCACAGCCGCACTATTGTTGGCCAGATTGACACTGGCTGTGGCAATCCCCTGCTGGCGGTTTAACACCTTTTCCAGGCGTGTAGAGCAGGCGGCACAAGTCATTCCCTCGACTGCCAGATGTAAGTTGGAAAGGTTCGTGTTTTGCTCGGACATCAGCGACTATCTACGTTGGCGTGATCATCTAGTGTAATCTGCGGAGGCAATCCCGGCTTGATCGAGGTATTGGATCATTTTTGCAGATAAAAATTCAGGCCCGCTATTCTCGCAGCTTTTACCTACCGTTATCCAGCCAATATATCGATACAAAAAACAGGGTATCTAGTACCGACCTACCTATAAGGTTATACTTATAACCCATTAATTTTTTGAATATAGAGTTGTTTGAACTCGCCTGGGCACACCCCAAACATGGAGCATCATGACCAAGCACTACAACACCATCGTCATCGGTAGCGGTCCCGCCGGTGAAGGCGCTGCCATGAAACTGGCCAAATCCAAT
>JAKSCN010000256.1 GCA_022360595.1 Chromatiales bacterium | reverse complement strand
TTTGAAACAGTTGGAGCAGGAGCATAAAACGCTGCAAGAGACCTTGAGTAAGACCAGACAGACGCACCATCAACAGATCGCCCGCCGTGATGAGGTTATCCGTAAACAGGAGCAGGAGCTACTCTCCGCCATGTCACGTAATGCTCAGTTACCAGCGGATGATGACAGTGAAGTCAATGAAGTGCGTAAACAGAACCAGATGTTGGCCAAACGTCTCGACTGGACAGAGTCACAACTTGCTGATCGTGACATTCGCCTGGATGAGATGCGTGAGGAGATTGCTGGCCTGAAAGAGCTTTTGGCCGAAGCGCGGTTGGAGAACGGTGCGATGGTGGAGGCGATGGAGGGACTGCTGGGTCAAAAAGAGAAGGAAGCCCTGGAATCGCCTATGCAGATCGATCTCAGTGGTAAACGCATTCTCTATGTTGGCGGCCGATCGACCTTGGCGCCACATCTGCGTTCACTGGTCGAAGCGCACAATGGCCGTTTCGAACACCACGATGGTGGATTGGAAGATAGCCGCTATGGGCTGCAATTTACCCTGGCGGGCGCCGACATGGTGTTCTGTCCCATCGACTGTATCAGTCATGACGCCTGTCGCCGCGTTAAACACTACTGTAAGCAGCAGTCGAAGCAGTTTATTCCGTTACGTACATCCGGGCTATCGGCCTTTGCGGCGGGATTAAAACACTACTCATCAACCAATAACCAGCAGCCCCTTGAGAGCGGTGCTACTGGACAACACTAATCCCCGATGTAAGGAGTCTTTCAGATGGCAAGTAGGCAGACCATTCTGGCCAACCGTATAGAGCAAGCCTATAAAGAGATAGCGCTTTCCAAGGAGCTACCCAATGCAGAGAAGCTTGAGCGTTTACGCGCCGCTTATCGGGAGGCTTGGTTTGATAGTTGTGATTTTGCCAAAACCAAGTGGCTGGATCGTTTTGAAAATAGAGTCTGGGCCGTTGAATAGGTGACGGTTCACACATTGGTCAACAACTGGTGGAAAACATAGATGGGAGCAGGGAATATGGTGAGTAATGCTAAGCAGATGGGTACCGATAGCAGAGCGGTGTCAATCGACTATCTCATGAGTCTTTTTGCTGTACAGCAGACCCAATGGGTAGCTCAGGCAGTTGTTCAACATCTTGAGGAAAGGGTAAGTCACAGTGGTGATCACTCTGCGTACTATCAGAGACTGTTGCCAATCTGGAAGAATATTATTGATCATCTGGATCAACAGGAGCAGAGTGCACAGCACGGTTGGTCCCTCAGCTTAAGCAGCTTTTATAAACAACAGTTGAAGTCTAAAAAAATCGCTATATCAGGAGCAGCAGCGTGAAAGCAGATAAAAGGAGATGCCTGTTATGTGGATTTCTAATGCCCGTGATCGCCACAGGGCTGGTTATCTACCTGGCTTTATCGATGGGTTTGAATAGTGTGGCTGTGGAGAGTGACACGCTGAGTCATCAGGTGTCTGAACAGACACAGTAGTGGGCCATCAGCCAGTCCACCAGTGCTCTCGCTGAGGTGATCCGCAGGACTGGACACTTCAATGCAAGCGAGCCTAATACCGGCGGGAGTGCTTGTGGAAGGGCTGTGAAATTTACCTTATCTACCGCAGGGCCCGCTAGACAGGATGGTGGTATTATCCGCTTGAGGCAGCTCAATAATTCCCACGACCTTGTTGCGCCCACGGCGTTTTGCCTCGTAAAGCATGCGATCGGCCTCCACGATCAGATCGGGCAGGTTATCGACTCTGCAGATGCACTGCACCCCGAAGCTGGCGCTAATGGGCTGGTCTACCTTACTCTCTGACAGATCCATGTCGAAGACCGTGGTCCGCAACTTTTCCGCCACCACCATCGCCTGATCAAACTTGGTCTGGGGTAGCAGGATCAAAAACTCTTCGCCACCCCATCGGGCCACCAGATCTTGCCGCCGCACCCCTTTGGAGAAGAGTTGACTGACGGAAATGAGCAATTGATCGCCTAAGGCGTGGCCATATCGGTCATTGATATGTTTGAAATGGTCCAGATCGGCCATGATAATGGAAAAGGCGTGGCCGTGCCGCTTAAAGGTGGCGTACTCTGTCTCCAGGCGCTCCTGCATATCGCGCCGATTGGCAACGCCTGTGAGGGCATCGGTACGGGATGCCCTATCCAGGTCTTGGCTGATCGCGATATAGTCTTCGTTGCTCTTCCAGCGGAGATACTCATAAATGAATGAGGTGATGGTTAACGCGGAGAAAGAGCCGATAAAGCGAATTCTGAAATTGGGCGGATACTCTGTGATAACAAAGGGCAGATCAGGGTAATACATCACCAGCAGGGTGATGGCCAGCAGACCCAATACGATGGCTACACCCCGTTTGAACCCCTGCAGCAGCATAACGCTTACAGTGAGCGGATAACACCAGAGAGGGCCGGTGTTGTCGATACCGCCTGAAGCCAGTAAGAAAGTGTAGGTGATGACTACGGCGGCGGATATACCGTTAGCCCCGTAAATATGGTTCCCGGTAACACGCATGGCCATCATTGATGCGATGGTCAAAACTGTGATGGCCAAGAGAACCGAGGCGACTAGATAAGCGGCATTGAATAGCGCATTGATACCGAATACCGACAGAAACGCCGCACCCACCATGCCAACCCGCATGATTAATGAGTAGTTTCGGTTCCGGTCCGTTTCATGGACATCCATACAACAACCCGCAGACTTAGAAGATAGCGGTACTTCCGGTCGTTAATGTCGTGTCGATACTGCTCTCCAAATATGCTAGGGATTAAAGGGAGTTTAATCCGGTAAACGGTTAGTTCCTCGTTGATAAGAGGTACCTTAAAAAATCTATCTGAACTTTATCTATTACAACCCTTAGTATCAAGGCTTAATTATACTCGGTCTAAAAAAAGGTAATTTGATATAGATTATTGTTTGTTGAATCTGTTGAGAAAAAAGAGAGTGCGTGGTTATTGGTGAGGCTTTTGTCAGGCGTGGGCAAATCTCAATAGAAAAGGGGAAAGAAACGCCTCACTGGCAGCCGAATAGATGTTCTGCTGTTGATAGATGGTGTGCAGCTGGCTGGCAAAATAGCGTTCAGTTTGGCCGAAAGTCAGAGCCGCGACCTTTGCGGTATTGTGGCTGTAGCCCCGGTAGTCGATGCGGTTGATCAGGTGCAATCCTATGTCTTGGGCTATCGCGGTTATTTCAGCCACAGCATGGGCAGGTAGTAGCAGATAGACACGGCTAATGGGCAGTGCGTGTTTTTTGGCAATCTCCAGCACCTCTCGGTAGGCGAGTTGATCCGTATGGCGGGCGATGTTGCGTAGCTGCTTCTGAGAACGGCTGTGGGCTTGGAAAAACGGCGGGTTGCAGATGATCAGGTCAAACAGTCGATCGCTCTGCCGGGAGTAGCTCTGGATATCCTGATGGATAGCTGTCAGACGTTCTGCCCAGGGGCTGTTTTGGAAGTTTTCCACCGACTCCCGATAGGCCGCTTCGGTAATCTCAACCGCCGTGACTTCTCCTGCGCCGAGCTGTGCCGCCATGAGCGAGAGCAGTCCTGTG